>JANTFY010000141.1 GCA_024763185.1 Gammaproteobacteria bacterium
CCGTTAACGCGTTTGCTATCCAGGCGATAATGTGGTTTTTGCCATTGCCCGCTGGACAGAAGGCGTACATTGGGTTTGGTGGCAACAATTTCGGCGGCCTTGTCATCCACCGAAGGAGCGATGATCACCTCGACAAACTGGCGTTCGATAATGGCCTGGGCGGTGTGTTCATCAAGTTTGCGGTTAAAGGCGATGATGCCGCCAAAGGCCGATTCAGGATCGGTTGCAAAGGCACGATCATAGGCGGTAAGAATATTGTCGGTGGTGGCCACGCCACAGGGGTTGGCGTGTTTAACGATTACGCAACTGGGTTCGTCAAACTGTTTAACACATTCCAGGGCCGCATCCGTATCACCGATATTATTGAAGGACAGCTCTTTACCGGAGAGTTGGACGGAGGTTGAAATACAGGGTTCCTCTAAATTGCTTTCTACATAAAACGCGGCATTTTGATGAGGGTTTTCGCCGTAACGCATGCCCTGGGCATGGTGATATTGCAGGTTAATGGTACGTGGGAACTGCTGGTCCTGCTCCGCTTGAACCATGCACCCAAAATAATTGGCGATAGCGCCATCGTAACTTGAAGTATGTTCAAAGGCTTTTATCGCCAGGGAAAAGCGGGTGGCGGCACTGACCGCCTGCTTATTCTCAGACATTTCCTGTAACACCTGAGCATAGTCCGTGGGGTCTATGACCACGGTTACGCGTGCATTATTCTTGGCTGCAGAACGTAACATGGCCGGGCCACCAATATCGATATTTTCAATGGCATCTTCCAACGTACAATCGGGTTTGGCAACAGTCTGTTGAAAGGGATAAAGATTAATAACAACCAGGTCAATGGGCTGGATGTCATGAGAGGCCATGACCTCATCGTCAACTCCACTGCGCCCCAGTAATCCGCCATGGACTTTGGGGTGTAAGGTTTTGACGCGACCATCCATCATTTCGGGGAATCCGGTGTAGTCGGCTATTTCAGTCACTGGGATATTATTTTCTGCAATCATTTTTGCAGTGCCGCCGGTGGAGAGCAATTCCACGCCCTGCTGATGTAAAGATTGGGCGAATTCCAAAATTCCGCTTTTGTCGGATACGCTGAGCAGCGCTCGACGAATGGGTTGTTCAGTGTCAGTCATTTTTCAGTCCTGGATGGAAACAGCGCATTATAGATTATGCGCTTATCTAGGTGAAAGATTAAATTGAACTTGTGGGATAAAGCAGTTAATGACTTTTATGAAGTCATGAATGTAACTGATTGAAAATATTTGCAGGTTGCGGGTTATGATACCGCTCTGGCACTTTAAAACAATAAATGATACGGCTTGTTAAATCTCGTACTGTTTCAATTTTTTGCGTAACGTTCCGCGGTTAATGCCTAAGCAACTGGCAGCCTTGGACTGGTTGTTTTCATAATGATTCATGACCGTGGATAGCAGCGGTTTTTCAATTTCTGAAATAACCTTTTCATACAGGTTACAGGGGTCTTCGCCATCGAGATCTTCGAGATACTGGATTAACGCGGTGGTGACAGAGTTATGTAATGAAGGGTTATTTTTTTTCAATTCTTCAACCGAAATTAACACGTTTTTATGGCCCAATTTTATTAATTGTTATTGTTAGATGATGTGACTCAAATCAACCCTTTAACCCGTTTGATCATAATGGTGGTCCATCAGCAGGGTGTCGAAATAGCGTTGTATCAGTCCTAACTGGTTTTCAGCATTTACGGCGCGCATTATTTCAGGTTTAAACAGACTGAAATTATGTTCATCGCCAAGCTGCCAGTTAATGTGTTTACGAGCAATCTGTATACCCTGCTGTTCACCGTAAAAATCATAGAGATTATACAAATGATTGAGTAACCAGTTTTTTCTTGTTTTTAAAGCAGGCTCTTTACTCTCGATACCTGTGACCAGGTACGATTGTATTTGTTGAAATATCCAGGGTTTTTTTTGTGCTGCTCGCCCAAGCATAATAGCATCAGCAGCAGTGAAGTCCATGACCATTTTGGCTTTTTTTGCGCTATCAATATCCCCGTTGGCAATCAAGGGTATGCTAAGTTGCTGTTTTATCAAATGAATCGTATCGTATTCCGCTGATCCGAAATATTTTTGCTCGCGTGTTCTGCCGTGGATGGTTAAAGCCTGTATGCCACAATCCTGTGCAATCCTGGCAATTTCCGGTGCATTTTTATGTTGTAAAGACCAGCCTGTGCGTATTTTTAGTGTCACCGGAACGCTCACCGCATTGACCACCGCGTGCAGAATTTTTTCGACTTTTTGCGGGTCTTTCATCAATGCAGAACCGGCATCGACCCGGCAGACTTTTTTCGCCGGGCAGCCCATGTTGATATCAATAATCTGCGCCCCACGATCGACATTAAAACGCGCGGCATCGGCCATCATGGCCGATTCAGCACCGGCAATCTGCACGATGACCGGTTCCGGCTCACCCTGATGATCGCATCTTAATAGCGACTTACGGGTGTGGCGCAGTTCAGGTTTGCTGCTGACCATTTCCGAGACCGTCATGGCTGCACCGAGCGAGCGGCATAACTGGCGGAAGGGTCTGTCGCTGACACCCGCCATGGGCGCGAGCGCCAGACGATTGGAAAAGGTATAAGGGCCTATGCTCCAGTTCATGACTCAGGCAATGAATTCAAACTCATAGGTGAGGGCCTGCGTGTCCGGATCAAAGATTTCCAGCCGGAACTGCACGACTTTTCCGGTGGGCATGGAGGTCAGCGATTTGTCCGTCAGATATTCCTGTGGCTGAAACTGGCGATTGGCAATCAGGTTGCCATTGACATCGGAAAGACTGATTAACAGTCTGGGTAGAGGCTGATCAAAAGCCGCCTGGTTGATAAACGAACCGGTAATCATCAGGGCATTGTCACGCGTGGGATGTGAAAACACATGGCGTTCAATCAGTCTGATCTGAGCGAGACTGCTATAACGATTTTCGTCACAGGGTAAAATCTGGCACAGGTTCAGAATCTGCTGTTGGTAATTGGCGGAGGATAAAAGTGCATAGCGCTGGTAATAGATGATTTGCACGATACTGATGACCATCAACAACAGAATGCCGGTAACCCACAGTAACGGTTTGAAATTACTCTGCGACTTTTGCCCGTTGCCATACATGGCCTCGTTCAGGGATACGGGTTGATCCACCAGGTTTTTAATGACTGTTGAAGTTTTTTCGTCGCCCAGGCCAAATTCTTTATCCAGTTCATTGATGGCGTTTTGCGACGGGTTGGCTGAATCCTGCAGGCCGCCGTAATTCTCCAGGGTAAACAGGGCATTGAACACCTGGTTGCATTGACTGCAGCGAGCCTGGCCACGTGCCATTTCCAGTTGTTGCGGGGTAATACGGAATACACTGCCACAATGCAGGCAGGTTGTTTGAAGGTTTTCGCCGAGTTGCATAAAGGATCAATCCAGGTTGTTTCTGATGGCGCTGATACGACACCAGCCTTCTAGGATTTTAACAGTTTCGACTTCAAAATGCCCTTGGTAGGCCTGTTTAACATTATCAGTCTGCTCGGCAAGAATGCCCGATAACAGCAGGCGACCACCCGCTTTGGTCAGCTTGGTAAACAGGGGTTCCAGTTCTATCAACGGACCGGACAGGATATTGGCGATCAGATAATCAACGGGTTCGATAGTTTGCTGCCCGGGCAGACTGATGTGCAGCAACTCAGGCTCGATGTCATTACGGCGCGCATTGTTGGCCGTTGACTCCAGGGCCTGTGGATCGATATCAATGCTGGTCACATGGCTTGCACCCAGCTTGTAGGCGGCGATGGCAAGAATGCCGGAACCACAGCCATAATCGAGAACCGATTTTTGTAGAGGGGGGTGCTGATCCAGGTATTCCAGACACAGGGCAGTGGTCGGATGAGAACCCGTGCCAAAGGCAATACCGGGATCCAGTATGATATTACAGGCGTCAGGTTGTGGTGGCTGATGCCAGCTGGGGCAGATCCACAAATCGTTTCCAAATCGGGTGGGTTTGAATTGATCGAGAAAGGCTCTTTCCCATACCTGGTCATCCAGCTGCTGTTTTTGAATACTGGCAACCTGATGTTGCGGTAAACGATTTACAAGATCATCGTAAAGCGATTCCAGAGTGCGTTTCTGCTCGAATAATCCGCTCACAGTGGATACTGACCACAGCGGAGAATCACCGGGAAGGGGTTCGTAGATAGGTTCATCCTGGGCATCCCCCAGGGTGATGCACATTGCGCCCAGTTCAAGCAGAATGTCTTCGGTTTTCTCCAGTTCCGATCGGCTACATTGAACGGTTAGTTGCCACCATGCCACAGCTCAGGCCCCGCTAATGTATGCCCAGTTTCTTTTCCAGATAATGGATGTCGGTACCGCCGATAACAAAATTACCATCGTTGATAATATCGCTCTGTAAATCAATATTGGTTTTAATGCCATCGATAACGATTTCGGATAATGCGCCATTCATGCGTGCTATGGCCGATTCACGGGTGTTTCCGTGGGTGATCAGTTTGCCAATCATGGAGTCATAGTAGGGGGGGACCGTGTAACCGTTATAGATATGCGTGTCCAGCCTGACACCGGGGCCTCCCGGTGCATGGTAATGGTCGATAGTGCCTGGCGAGGGCATGAAGGTTTTTGAATCTTCGGCATTGAGCCGGCATTCGATGGCATGGCCCCTGACCTTGATGTCCTGCTGATTAAAGCGTAACGGGTTTCCGGCGGCGATTGATATCTGTTCACAAATTATATCGACGCCGGTAATCATTTCCGTAACCGGGTGTTCAACCTGGACCCGGGTATTCATTTCTATGAAATAAAACTCACCGTTTTCGTATAAAAATTCAAACGTACCGACACCCTCGTAACCCATGGCCACGCAGGCCTCGGCACAGCGGCCACCGATCTCGGCGCGTTGTTCGGGAGTGATACCGGGAGCGGGTGCTTCTTCCAGTACTTTCTGGTGACGCCTTTGCATAGAACAATCGCGTTCCGCCAGATGAATTGCGTTTCCGTGAGAGTCTGACAGCACCTGGATTTCGATGTGGCGCGGCTTTTCCAGAAACTTTTCCATGTACACCGTATCGTTGCCAAACGCGGCGCCGGCTTCGGATTTGGTTAACTGGATCGAATTCATCAGGCTGCCTTCCGCATTCACCACGCGCATGCCCCGACCACCGCCACCACCGGCTGCCTTGATGATGACCGGGTAACCAATGTCACGCGCCAGCTTCAGATTGCGTTCATTATCATCATTGAGCGGGCCATCCGAACCGGGTACGGTGGGTACGCCGCTTTCTTTCATGGCCTTTATGGCAGCCACCTTGTCGCCCATGGTGCGTATTGCCTTGGCGCTGGGCCCGATAAATTTAAAACCACTGGTTTCCACCTGTTCGGCAAATTCAGCGTTTTCTGACAGGAAACCGTAACCGGGGTGTATCGCCGCAGCGTTGGTGACTTCCGCGGCACAGATGATGGCGGGGATATTCAGATAACTTTCCAGTGACGAGGGTGGCCCGATACAGACCGATTCATCGGCCAGACGAACATGCTTGAGGTCGCGGTCAGCAGTGGAGTGTACGGCCACCGTTTCTATACCCATTTCCCGACAGGCCCTGAGAATGCGTAGAGCAATTTCACCGCGATTGGCGATGAGGATTTTGTCTATCATGATAGTCAGTCTCTATTCAATGACGAATAATACTTGGTCGAATTCAACGGGGTCGCCGTTTTCCGGCATGATTTTTATAACTGTACCGGCCACGTCGGCTTCGATCTGGTTCATCATTTTCATGGCTTCTATAATGCATAAGGTGTCACCCACATTCACTTTTTGACCAACGCTGACAAAGGGGCCGGCGGTGGGGGAAGGCGCTGAATAATAAGTGCCGACCATGGGGGATTTTATCTGATGACCGGTGACGGTTTCGTCCTGGCTGCCAACAGGCTCTGCGGCAGCCGGTTCTGGAGCCGTTGCCGGGGCAGCAGGAGCCGCATAATTTAACGGTGGGGCCACAACGGGTACAGTCTGGTTGGTTTGCCGGCTGATGCGTACAGACTCCTCACCTTCTTTGATTTCAAGCTCTGCGATACCGGACTCTTCTAGGAGTTCGATGAGTTTTTTAATTTTTCGGATATCCATGTTGTTCTCTACAAGGGTTTTAGGTGGATTGGCATCGTGTAATTGCAGCATGCAAAGCCAGCAGGTAACTGTCTTTGCCCAGGCCACTGATGACGCCCACGGCTATATCGGATAAATAGGAATGCTGTCTGAACGCTTC
>JANTFY010000142.1 GCA_024763185.1 Gammaproteobacteria bacterium
TTACTGCCTCCTCCCCCGCCACTTTCACCGGCACTGCCAGTCGAGGCGATCTGGGTGGCAATCGCCACATCCGACTTGGTGGAACGCGCCATATTCAGGTAATCAACCTTGTAAACGCGCAGGAAAGGCAGGTCCTGTTGAATCACCAGGTTGGGACCATCAATAAAGTAATGCAGGTTGACCTGACGGGAAATGCGTTTGAGGATCTGGGGCAGGGTCTGGTCGATGGCATTGATACTGACATTGCCTTCGATAGCCGGGTCAATATCCAGATTCAGACGTGCATCTCTGGCCAGTGCAAACAGCAATTCCGACGCTGGCAGATCGGTGGCCACTACGGTAAAAGTCTGTAATTTTTTGGCCGGTTTGGGCGCCTCGACGATTGGCACTTGATTAACGACCGGCGGAATATCCTGTTGAATCGAAGCCGGAACTGGAGCGGGCTCGTCGAGGTGCCCGGCAGCTGCCATACGTTCATCTTTAGGTGGCATGGTTGTCTGGCAGGCTGCTAGGCTGATTAGGGTTGTTATTACGATTAAATATTTCATTGTTTTTCCCAGTCCTTAAACGACCAAATAGGTAATTACAGCAATGCCTTTTGCATTCGATAGATCGAATGCAGATAAGGCGAATTCATACGCACAGATTCGGGTAATTGCTTCATTTTCATCTGGCCCAACGTGATGGTTGGATATTCATTGTAAAAAACACGATAGATCTGTCTGTTTTTCATATTCACTTCGTAGATGTATGTTTTATCCAGATCCAGTGGCCATTCAGTCTGCAGGTACATTGCCAATTCTTTTGCCGCGGACTTGTTTCGCATCATGACCTGAATGGAAACGCCCTGTTTGTCAGCTGTTCTCAACCACTGCTTGCTGCTTTCAATTTTCTGCATTAACCAGTCTTCATAAACAGTCGACTTTTTACTTGAAGAGGCTAATTCAACAGCTTGATTTTCTGCAACTTTATCAAGTTTAGCATCAGATTGTTGAGTTTTTTTTGAACTGACCGGCATTTCCTCCGCCACAGGTTCAATACCCTCAGTTGGCGCGGTTTCCAGCACCTTTTTTATTCTTTCCCTTTGCTCTGCCTGTTGCTTGATTTTTTGCGCCACTTGATCCAGTTTATTTTGCCGCTGAAGCGGGACTGTTTGGGCAGGTCGCTGCGCTTTGACCGGCTGCTCTTCCTGCGCTGGCAGGGCAGCTATCTTGGTCTCAGGCTGCTGATCGAGCGTAATCGAATGATTCGCGTCAGTTGTTTTAAGCATAAAAGGCAGGCTGACTTTGTTTAAATACAACGCATAAGCCAGGGCCGCCAAGGTCAACACGCCGAGCACAGCCATCGTCCACGCCCATCTGCGCCCGGAACCGGATGGATGCAACGGCATAAACCCACTGTCTTTAACTGCATCCAGCAGATGCTTGTGGGTTAATGTATGCGTACTGTCAGCAAACGCAGACAGTAACATCTTGTCGGCCAGAATATTGATGCGACGCAAAAGCCCCTCGGAATAGATCGCCATTTTTGCAGCCAGCTTGTTATTGATCAGCTCCGGTCCGGTATAACCGACTTCACGCATGCGAAAGTTTAGATAGGTATGTATCTGGTCAGGCGTCAAAGGAGACAGCTGAAAATCATGGGTGATGCGTTCGCGTAACTGGCGAATCGAATTATCAGAAAGATTCTGATCGAGTTCGGGTTGGCCAAATAAAATAATCTGCAGCAGCTTATGCTGATCCGTTTCCAGGTTGGACAACAGCCGGATTTCCTCCAGCGTTTCCAAGGGCATGCCCTGCGCCTCTTCAACGAATAACACCACCTGCTTGTTTTCTGCATGCTTTTGCAGCAGGTAATTTTGCAACATACTCACCACTTCGTGCTTGGTGGCATGACGCTCTATATCAAATTTAAGCTCAGCGGCTATGACATAGAGTATATCTTCGGCGGAAACACTGGGATTGGCTATATAGATAATCTCGACACTATCGGGTAGTTCCAGTTGCAGCATGCGACACAACATGGTTTTGCCACTGCCCACTTCCCCGACCACCTTGATGATCCCCTCACCACGATGTACCGCGTACACCAGCGCCCCGAGAATATCACCCCGTTGTCCGCCATCATAAAATAACGACGTATCCGGCGTAATCCGGAAAGGCGATCGTTTTAAGCCGAAATATTCTTCATACATGGTGTAGGTGCGAGCTGATTACAGTCATAATTTGTACAGTAATATTATGGTTTTATACAGCCTTTAATCGGCTTAATATGATACACATCAAACTTCAGAGCGATCCAGCCTGCCATACAGGGTAGAACGGTTAACGCCCAGCATATTGGCCGCCTTGCTCATGTTATTTGAATTTTCAGCCAAGGCCAGTTCAATATATTGTTTTTCTATTCTCTTGAGTTCTTCGTTAAGCTGAAACCCTTCTGACTTCAGTTTGTCACGGTACATCTCTATTTCACCGCTGTCACCCTGGCGTGACTTCATGGCATTCATTTCCTGCTCAAGCACATTTTTTTTTACCGTCTGGCCCGGGTACTTGGCCGACAGGCGAATAATAATATTCCTCAACTCCCGCACATTCCCCGGAAAGTCATACGACTGCCAAAGTGCCTTTGCCTCTTCATCAAAAGTGAAACCCACCAGCTGTTGATCGAGTTGTTTTTGAAAGTGCTGCAGTAAGAGTAATTGATCTCCTGCCCGGTCTTTCATGGCCGGGACCTGAATGGTCAAAACACTCAGGCGATGAAACAGGTCTTCCCTGAAATGGCCGCTGTAGATAGCCTCCAGCAGGTTTTTATTACTCGCCGCCAGTACCCGGGCGGTAGCCTTTCGTGGCTGCGTCTCGCCCAGTCGATAGAACTCGCCATTCTCCAGTACGCGCAATAATTTAGCCTGCAAGTCGAGCGGCAGATCGGCAATTTCATCCAGAAACAGGGTGCCATTGCCGGCCTCTTCAAAAAAACCGCGCCGACTTTCGGTCGCCCCGGTAAAAGCGCCCTTGGCATGCCCGAACAACTGGGATTCGAGCAACTCACCATTGAACGCGGCACAATTCAGGGTCAGAAACGGCGAGTCAGCGCGCTGGCTGCAACTGTGCAGGTTTTGTGCAGTCAATTCCTTGCCACTACCCGAGTCACCCTGTATCAGAACCGGATAGGGAGAGTCGGCCAACTGCTTGATCTGCATCCTGAGCAATTCCACCGCCGGGCTGCGCCCAACGATACCCTTGATCGGGCGTTGCTCCATGAGCGGATGGGCAGATTCTTCAAGTTGTCGCTTTAGACGAACCTTCAATTCAGCCACGTCACAGGGCTTGGCAACAAAATCCACCGCTCCCAGTTTCTTGGCCCCCGCCACGTATTTTTTATCATCCTGGCCGGACAGTACCAACACCCGTGTTGAAGGAAAATGCTCGACGATGTATTCGATTAATGCAAAACCCTCATCGGGTTTATGGATATCGGGCGGCAATCCCAGGTCAACCAGCGCAAGCTGGGGAGGGGCCTGCAGCTGCTCCAGCATTTGAATGCATTGCGGTCGATCCGCGGCAAGGCTGACCTGGTACTCGTCGCTCAACACATACTGCAGGCTTTCGGCGATAATGACATCATCATCCACCAGCAACAAGGATGGGGCTTGAGGCGACACGGAATTCATTCGATCGAGTATACTGTTGAAATCTCGACAATTCAAATAATACTTTAACTAAGTTATAAAAATTATTGATCTATAAGGATTATTTTAACCATCTCTTTATGAAGCCACTGTATAAGGTCACTGTAAGAAAATCGTCTAGGGCGGCTGATTAGACACGGTCACCCGGATGCGCCGGGACACGTAATCCGGACTCGCATTAGCGCCGGAAGCATAACTGCCCGACGTGGCGGTGGCGACCAGTTCATAAAAGTTGACCAGGGTGGCACCCTCGGAATGCACTGATGCCGCACAGGTTAAATCGACGGAGAATGCTTGCAGACCTACGCCATCACCCGCAAACGTCACTGTTTCCGAAGCGTTACAGGTGCCACTATCAAGAGCGCGGAACACCCCGTATTCCAGAGCAGAACGCGCTGCCTGCATGGCCCTGGCTCCCTGTATGCTCATTGCCACCGTGGAATGCTGCACAACACTGATATTCACCAGGTAGCTCATCAAACCGGCCAGCACCACGAGCAGGAATATCGCCGTGATCAGTGTAAAACCGGCCTGCCTGACAAAACGCTTCATGGCACATTATCCACATGAACCTGGTGCAACAGGCTGACACTTTCATTTTCACTATCCGTCAGGGTCAACTGCAGGGTCACCAGGCCGCCACGCTGTGAGCTACCGGGCTGGTAACTGATAGAACAGGCCGAAACATCAGTGGCCACCAGCCCGCTGTTGGCAGAGACTGGAAACGCACCTGCGGTCGCTATTTGGGCAACGGTGTAACCATAACTGTCAAAGCGGTTTAACAACCCCGTGGCCGTATCACAGGTATAACTGAGCGGCTCATCAACAATAAACAGACGCTGTGTCGGGGACTGATACTGAAACTGGAAAGCACTCATATTGACATGATGCTCACCAGTATCCGTTAAGGTGATACCGGCAGGACTGACAATGCCCGGGTTTGGGTTACTAAAGGCCTGCGCATAGATATCTGCCGGATTGGTATTGTATATAACCACCCGGTAATCCGCATAATTGCCCGGTACCGTCAAATTGGTAAAACGCCCGAGCACATTGAAATCCGTGTCATCTGCGTTAAAGGTCAACAGGGCGTTCTGGTTGTTATAAGCACCACCGATTTCATCCCGATATCGGGCACCATCGACGGTTTCCACCATCTCCAGGGCCCAATCATTGGGGCTATTATCGACCAGGCGGATACTGTTCGGCAGCGCTCGCCGGATATCCGTGGCAATACGGCGCAAAGCCATCTCAGCCTGATCAACCAGCTGTTGACGGCGTAATTGATCGTTATAGGATTCAATCGGCCGGGCTATCAACATACCCGCCCCGGCCGCCATGATACCGAGTAACACAATGACCACGATGAGTTCAATCAGGGTAAAACCGTTTTGCGCTGATTTCATTAATAATTCGTCCTGAAGCCGGAGATAATCACGTCATCCACCGCCGGGTGTGAAACGGTTAAATCGATACGCAAGGCATTGTTGGACGCCTGGGTAATGACCCCTAAATCGGCTGCAGAGACGACAACATCGATTGAATAATCTGATAAGGCGGCGATGACAGCATCATTCTGGTCCCTGATAGCACCATCGACCAGCGGATCGTTATAGTCCTGCGCATCATTAAAAACCGCCCTGGTTTCGGCGCCTTCTTCTCGGCTGGTTTCCAGCGCACACAGCGGCGGATCTTCACAAAACTGCTTGAGCTGTATTTCCTCCATGTAGGCCTCGGCAATGGCGATGGCCTGCTGCTGAATCAACGGGTCCGCACTTTTAGCCACGGTACTGATATAAACACCCATAATCGCGGTGGCGGCAATGCTTAGCACCACGATGGTGATCAGGATTTCCAGTAGGGTAAACCCCCCACATTGATTCGATGACCGAATGCTAGATCGCATCGACCAGCCCCGTATGCTCATAAACCATGAACTGAAAACCGTTGACACTGAACAGGGTATCTCCCGCATCCAGGCCGGTTACATTGGATTGCGGGGTAAAAACAAAGGTATCCACCGGTGAAATAGTGACATCAGGATTAAAATTTTCATAAGGCCTGGTCCGGTCGGCCGGATTCAGGACATCTCGCGTGTACAGGCCGGTGGTGCAATCTGTTTGCTGTTGATGCAAGTCATAACCCGTTGCGGTCAAACTAACCTGTACCGTGCAACCTGTACTGATAGCCAGTTTCTGGGCGTAACGCAGCGCGCTAACCGTGTCATCGTAAAAGCCTTTTATTGCAATCTGATCCGTCGACCCCAGGCGCGATAACGCCACCACGCCCAGTATGGACAGCAGCACAATAACCGCAATCAGCTCGATTAATGTAAAACCTGTGTCATTTGTCACTTGCATTTTATTATTTATAGTCTATTTAATAGTAAAATCATTTACTTATAACGCAATATAGGTATATTACTTTAACTAAAGTAAAAAAGATTCTAATTGACTTAATTTATCACCTAAAGGGGTATAGAAATGAAAAGATCACAAAGTGGTTTTACACTGATCGAACTGGTCGTTGTTATTGTTTTACTGGGTATTCTGGGCGTGACTGCTTTAGGTAAGTT
>JANTFY010000143.1 GCA_024763185.1 Gammaproteobacteria bacterium
TCAAGATAGGAGATATCATAGCGCTCATCATAGGCGACGACCTGCGCTTCGATCACGGTCTCGGTATCGGCTTCATGGGCCATAGCCAGGTCAAGGCGTGAAAACAGTTCGCCCACCCTACCAGTTGCCAACACCCTTCCTTTTTCCATCAGTACCATGTGGTCGGCGAGGCGCACGACTTCGTTACGTGAGTGGCTGACATACAGGACTGGAATTTCGAGTTCTTGATGCAGGGCTTCGAGATAAGGCATGAACTCCAGCTTTCGTCGTTGATCAAGAGCGGCCAGTGGTTCGTCCAGTAAAAGTATTAAAGGACTGAGCGCAAGCGCGCGGGCGATAGCAACACGTTGTTGCTCGCCGCCTGAAAGCTGGTGTGGATGGCGTTTAAGCAGATCGCCTATACCCAGTAACTGCACAGCTCGATCCAGTGAAACACGCGTTGTTTTATTGTTGAGACGTTTGAGACCGTATTCAAGATTGGACTTAACATTCAGGTGGGTGAACAGACTGGGTTCCTGAAACACATAACCCAGTGAACGACGATGCGGGGCAAGGAAGTATCTCGCTTCCTGCCAGACCTCATCGCCCAGTTTTAGGTAGGCGTCGTCCACGCGTTCCAGGCCGGCGATGGCTCTAAGCAGTGTGGTTTTGCCGCAACCGGACGGACCAAAAATGGCGGTTATGCCTTGACCAGGCAGGTTAAGGTCTACATCCAGCGAGAAATCGTCGCGTTTGATCCTGAAACGGGCATCGATGGTCATGGCGTCACCACTGAGAATCGTCGGTTAAGAGCGTAGACCGTAAGCAAAAGAATGAACGAAAGCAGTAACAGCCCAGCAGAAATCCAGTGAGCCTGGCCGTATTCCAGGGCTTCGACATGATCATAAATAGCGATGGAGATAACCTGCGTTGAGCCGGGAATATTACCACCAATCATCAAAACCACTCCGAATTCCCCCAGGGTGTGCGCAAAACCCAGTACGGCCGCGGTGAGGAACCCCGGTCTGGCAAGCGGTACGGCGACACTGAAAAAGCGGTCGAGCGGCGAGGCGCGCAGGGTGGCCGCAACCTCCAGGGGACGACGGCCGATTGCGGCAAAGGCAGCCTGTAACGGCTGTATGACAAAAGGCATGGAGTAGAACACCGAGCCGATGACCAAACCACTAAAGGTAAAGGCCAGCGGTTGGCCACCCAGTGCCTCCATCAGTCCGCCAATCGGGCCATGAGGTCCTAAGGCGATCAACAGGTAAAAACCCAGTACGGTGGGTGGCAACACCAGTGGTAATGCCACCACCGCTTCAACCAGGAACTTGAAGCGCCACTGGCTGCGAGCCAGCCACCAGGCAACCGGGGTGCCAATTAACAGTAAAATCAGTGTGCTTAAACCTGCCAGTTTGAAGCTAATGAGCAGGGCTGCCAGGTCGTGTTCGCTCGGAATCATGGCACCGCGTAGCCATAACCCAGCATAATTTGACGGGCTTCCGGGCTTTGTACAAATTGTGTAAATTCGTGCGCGGTCTTATTGTCGGTGAGTAACACCGCCTGCTGCTCAATGGGGTTGTAAAGCGATTGCGGCGGTTGCCAATAAGAACCTGCCACGACAGATCCCGGTCGTTTGATCTGTGATGCGGCGACAAATCCCAGCTCAGCGTTACCGCTTTTAACAAACTGAAAGGTCTGTCCGATGTTTTCACCCCTTACCAGGCGACCTTGCAACCTGTCCCTGGCCGCTCGTGCGTTTATCACCTGTTGGGCCGCGTAGCCATAGGGCGCGAGTTTTGGATTGGCCATGGCCAGAAAACGAAACTTACCCTGAGTGAGTACGTGCCCATCCTTATCCACGATTCCAGGCAAGGGGCTCCAGAGCACCAGCTTGCCTATCGCATAGGTAAAACGGCTGTCGCGAAGGGCGATGGATTTTTCTGCCAGCAGTTTTGCACGTTTGCTGTCGGCGGAAAAAAAAGCATCGAACGGCGCTCCATTGAGGATCTGGGCGTAATGTTTACCGCTGGAACCGAAGATCGGAATGACCCGGTGACCGGTTTTGTTCAGAAAAAGTTGGCTGATATCCTTGAAGGCTTGGGAAAAATTACTGGCCACCGCAACGCGTATTTCTGCCGCGGTGATTGGCCCGCTAACGCACAACAGGGTCAACAGGATAAGCAGCCTGGGGATCAGTTTTTGAGTGAATGGTGACAACACAGGCTGGAAAAGAGTGTAAAAAGAAAGGTTAGAGTTAACGCTGAATTTGATCGTTGTTATTTTTTAAATTAGCTGTAAAACCACGATGAACTGACCAGAACTTGCCGAGGGTTTTGTTGACCTTAGGGCTGAAAAAAATATCGTAATGTAGGAAAAAATATAACGCAACAGAAAAGCCCGTAACGAGCGAAGAAAATTTAGAAGGGCAATACAGAAAAGGACAGGAAATTAATGATTTAGCCGGTTTATCTGCAAAAATAGCCAGAAATGAGCACTATTTCAACTATATTTAGGTGACCAATAATTAATCTAGGGGTAGATTAGAGATTTAAAAAGGATACGGAATCAAGGATTTCAGAATTTCGAATCAAGAGGCCTATTATTTTGGCAACACATAAAAAAGACAAGCACCCACTCAAAGAGCTTTCCAATATAGAACCCATAGAAAAAGGTCGGCGGTTGAGTGTATTACGCAGGCGACGTCAGGTTCTGATCGTCGATGACGAATCTACCGGGCGCACAATACTTGAAAAAGTGATTGAGCAAATCGATGATGATATACGCGTAACGGGTTTTGAAAATGCCAGCAAAGCGTTGCAATGGTTGAGAGTTAACAAGGTCGACCTGATTATTACCGATTATCGAATGCCCGATATAAACGGTGTCGAGTTTATCCGGCGCATACGAAAGTTGGCAGGATATGAAAGCGTTCCGATCATGATGATTACCGTGGTCAGCGAAAAATCGGTTCGTTACGATGCCCTGGAAGCCGGAGCAACGGCCTTTCTGACCCGGCCTATCGATCAGATCGAGTGTCGTACCAGTTGCAGAAACCTGCTCAAGATCAAGGAGCAGCAATCCATCATTGAAGACCGCGCCGACTGGCTTGCTCGCCAGGTGGAGGTGGCTACCCAGCAAATCATTTCACGCGAACGAGAAACCCTGTTAAGACTCGGCCGGGCCGGTGAATTTCGCGATGAAGACACCGGCAACCATGTTATTCGTATGGCCAAGTATGCGAAGGTCATTGCCGAAGAGCTGGGTCTGAATGAAATGGAATGTGAAGATATCGAATATGCCGCGCCGATGCACGATATTGGTAAAATCGGTATTCCTGATCAAATTCTGTTAAAGCCGGGCAAGTTTGACGATGTTGAATGGACGCTGATGAAGCAGCACACCGTGATCGGGCACAATATTCTGTCCAACAGCCAATCCCGTTATATTCAGCTGGGAGCGGTCATTGCGCTCAACCATCATGAAAAATTCGACGGTTCGGGTTATCCCAGTGGCTTGAAGGGGCAGGAGATACCGCTGGTGGCGCGCGTGGTTGCAGTGGCAGATGTTTTCGATGCGTTGGTTTCGTCCAGACCCTACAAGTCACCCTGGAGTAATGAAAAGGCGGTGGAGTACCTTAAACAGCATTCGGGTTATCAGTTTGATCCACAATGTGTGATGGCCTTTTTGGATCGTTACGATGATATACTGCAAATCCAGTTGGCTTTTAAAGACGAATAGGGAATAAAGAAACAGGGAAAGATGTTTTATGTTTTTGTTAAGTAGGCTCACCTGGCCCGACAGAATCTGGCGCAGACTTAAAAAAACCGGTGATACCGAACCCGAGCAGGCGGTAAAAATTCGCCTGACCTTAGGTATCTTCCTGGTCCTGTATTATTGTATTCCCTGGACCGCTGATCTGGGTTTTAAAGAAAACCTGTTATCCCTGCCGAGTCTCATAGCGCTTAACTATTATGTCATGGCCGTTGCGATAGCGCTGGCCATATTCTTATTCCCCAAACCTTCACCGAGCAGAAGGATACTGGGTATTCTGCTTGACCTTTTCTCGCTGTCGGCAGTCATGTATCTGGCCGGTGCCTACAGCGTACCCCTATTTGTACTTTATCTCTGGGTTATTCTTGGCAATGGCTTCAGATATGGTGTCAATTACTTGTTTATTGCCCAGGCAGTGAGTCTGGTTGGGTTTATTCCTGCCATTATCTGGGGAAGTTACTGGCAGGTTAACCAGTCTATTGGTATCAGTTTATTGATCATGCTGTGTGCGCTACCCCTGTATTCAGCCTTCCTGCTGAAAAAACTGCATGCTGCCATCGATTCGGCACGGCAGGCGAACGAAGCAAAAACTACCTTTCTGGCCAATATGTCGCACGAACTACGTACCCCGTTAAACGGTGTTATCGGCATGGGTGAGTTGCTCAGGGAGACAAACCTGTCTTACGAACAGCATGAATTGATCAACAGTATGCACACTTCAGCCAATACGTTGCTGGAGCTGATTGAAAACGTGCTGGATATATCCAAGATCGAAGCGGGTAAATTGACCACGGTTTGCAAACCGTTTGATTTGCATGCCCTGGTTAACTCGGTGCGGTTCATGCTGGCCCCGATGGGGGAGGGCAAGGGATTGTCGATATCCTGCACCATCGATCCGGAAACGCCCTATTCCTTATCCGGAGACGAGGTTCATCTGCGCCAGGTTTTAGTCAACCTGTTTAATAATGCGATCAAATTTACCCACCAAGGCGCGGTAAACCTAAATGTGTATCAGGTGGGTGGAACCGCCAATCGGCCCAGGGTTCGATTTGAAGTGATCGATACCGGCATTGGTATTGATGATGAAGTCCAGCAAAAAATATTTGAAAATTTCACCCAGGCCGAGGCCGGCACCAGTCGTAGTTACGGGGGAACCGGTCTGGGCACCACGATTTCCAAGGAGCTGGTCGAATTGATGGGCGGTGAAATCGGGCTGGTCAGTGTGGTGAATACCGGTTCCACTTTCTGGTTTGAATTACCTTTCGATGCGGTTAGTGCCGCCGAAGAGGAATTGTCCAGCAACCGCTTGTTACTGCTGGCTAATGAAGAAACCGCTGCGTTGATCAGGCCTTCATTAAAAGGCTGGTCAGTGGATTTCGACTGGGTCAGAACGCCGGGAAGGGCATTTTCGTTGTTGGTGAACTCGGTTGAAAAACAACAGCCGGGTTATGAAATAGCTATTGTGGACCAGGCATGCATGGTAGACCTGAATCCGGTGCAATTCGCGCAAATGATAAAGGCCGAACCCGAACTGAATGATCTGTCAATGATCCTGGTGAACTCTTCCGATTCGATGATCGAAACCAATCTGATCAATCAGTATTACATTTCAACGCTGGAAGAGCCGGGGCAAAAACGCCTGTTATTCAACGCTATTCATGCCGCACAAAGTGTCAATATCTCCAACGCCAACGTGGTTACCCTGGCAGAACATTATGCACGGCAGGGCGCTGCCAAAGAACTTGAGATCCTGGTGGCTGAAGACAATACCGTCAACCAACAGGTGATCGAGGGGATTTTAAAAAACAGTGGACACAAAGTCCGATTGACCGATAGCGGTGAAAAGGCACTGGATATCCTGGCCCATGACCTGGACAACATCGACCTGGTCATCATGGACATGAACATGCCCGAGAAATCCGGAATAGAAGTGGTTAAAACGTTACGTTTTATGGATACAACCCATAAGGTTCCTGTAATTATGTTAACGGCGGATGCAACGCCGGAAGCGAGGGAAGCCAGCCTATCGGCAGGGGCTAATGTGTTTTTAACAAAACCGGTCGATGCGCGCATTCTGATTGAGAAAATTGCGGTACTGACACGTCATGTAAAATCCAAAAGGCAACAGAAGGTTGCTAAATTTAAATCCAGGGGCAAAAGTCCGGGTTCACAAATCAGTGCATCGCCCTGGTACGATGAAACGGTGTTGCAGGAATTATCCAACCTGGGTGAGGGATTTTCCTTTGTCGCTAAACTGATCGAGGGTTTCAGCCGGGATGGGGAAAAACACATTCAAAATATTCTAAAAGCTGAACAGGATGACTACCCGGCTTACCGGGAAAGCCTGCATGCGCTGAAGGGTTCAGCGACCGAGCTGGGCGCTCTTGCCCTGGTTGAAATTTGTCTGAAGGGTGAGCAGCTAAAACCTTATGACATCGGTACTGAAAAGATTAAATTACTGAACCGTGAGGTTGAAAAAACATTCAACCTCACGGTTTC
>JANTFY010000144.1 GCA_024763185.1 Gammaproteobacteria bacterium
TTGCTGGAACTGACAGACAACTGGGTTAGCGGAAAAATCCAACACCCTGCTTTAACCCGCATTCATGACTCGGACGACCCTTACCTGGTAGTGGCAGCCGACAAGGGCACTGCCACCTTTTCTGACACCGCAAACGAGGTTTCCATCGATCAAAAATTCTGGCTACAGGATGCCTTTGCATCGGGGGGGTCAGCAGGTTACGACCACAAAAAAATGGGTATTACCGCACGCGGGGCATGGGAGTCGGTAAAACGTCATTTCCGGGTATTGGGCAAAAATATTCAACGTGAAAAATTCACCGTGCTGGGTATAGGCGACATGTCGGGTGATGTATTTGGTAACGGCATGCTGTTATCGCCCTGCATTCAACTGGTAGCGGCTTTCAATCATTTACATATTTTTATTGACCCGGAGCCCAATATTGAAACCAGTTTTAAGGAACGCGAGCGACTGTTTAATCTGCCCCGCTCCAACTGGAGCGACTATAACAAAAGCCTGATCAGCAAGGGTGGCGGGGTCTATTCGCGAAAACTCAAAAAGATCCCCATGTCCAATGAGCTCAAGGCCCTGACGGGATCTAACCAGGCTTTTGTCACACCCGATGAGTTAATCAACTTATTACTGAAATCTCCCGTGGATCTATTATGGAACGGTGGTATAGGCACTTATGTAAAATCCACTGACGAAACCCATGGAAGGGTCAAGGATAAAACCAATGATGCTTTACGAATAAATGGCAAAGATCTGAAAGCCAGGGTTGTTGGCGAGGGTGGCAACCTGGGTTTTACCCAGTTGGGACGCATAGAATATGCCCAGTCGGGCGGTCTCATCTATACCGATTCCATCGACAATTCCGCGGGCGTCGACTGTTCAGATCATGAGGTCAATCTCAAGATCATGTTCTCAAGGCTTGTACTGCAAAACAAATTGGAACTTGAACATCGCAACCAGATGCTGCGTGACATGACAGAGGATATCGCATCATTATGCCTGCAAAATAACTATGACCAGACCCAGATTATCGACATTATTCACCTGCAGGCCTGTGACCTGATACATGAACATAGACGATTCTTGCGTCACTTGGAACAGAGCAAAGTATTGAGCCGTAAGCTCGAATTTTTACCTGATGATGAAAGCCTGGTTGAACGCATAAGTCAAAACAAGGGACTGACACGACCGGAAATCAGTATTCTGCTTTCTTACAGCAAACTGACTTATAAAACCGCGCTGCTAGAGTCCGATTTAACCCATGAATGTTACTTTAATGAAATCCTGAAGGAATATTTTCCCGACGCCATACAGAAGGAATTCGAGGATGAAATTCTTTCTCACCCTCTAAAACAGGAAATTATTGCCACCCAGCTAAGTAACCAGGTTATCAACCAGATTGGTCCGGGATTTGGTTTTAGAATGCGCGAAGAAACCGGTGCCAACATCGCCAGTATTGCCAAGGCTTATGTCATTTGTAACCAGGTTTTTAATACAGACGCTTTATGGCGAGCCTTACAGAAACTGGATAACCAGGTCAGCGAACAACATCGTTATTACTGTTTTAAATTAACCAGCGGCCTGCTGGAAAGATCGATAAGCTGGCTTTTGAGAAACTTCCCGTCACAGCTCAACCTCGAGCAATTAGTCACGCGTTATAAGAATGACTGCCATCGGTTACGTAAAGTTATACCTCATGCCCTCACCGGCGAGGCACGCCGAACCTACACCTCAACGAGAAGACAACTGCTAAAACAGGGTTTTCCCCAACCCATCGCAAACGAGCTGTCCGAGAATATCATTCTGGCATCTTCCTTTGACATCATCGAAATTAAAATTTCTCAGGGTTCAAATACCGAAAACACGGCGCGGTTGTTTTTTGCCATTGCCGAACACCTGCAGCTAAACTGGATCCGCGAGCAGATTTCCCTAACCAATGTGCGCAATCACTGGCATCAACTCGCTGTCGCTAACATGCGCAACGAGTTGCATCGATACCAGCGCCAGTTAACCGAGTTGATCCTGCAATCCGTCAGCAACAAACGCCACACCACCAAGGCTTTAAAACAATGGATGAATAAATACAGTTATGCCATGCGTCGTTATGATCGCATCATCAGTGAGCTGCAGGCATTCCGTAAACTGGATTTCACCATGGCTTCAGTCGCCGTCTCCGAGGTAAGGCGACTGCTGGCCTTATCCGATTGATGAGGGCAACATATCATGAATAAACATGAAAAAATAAACTACGTTGAATTCCCGGCCCGGGATATAGCCGCTACCAAACAGTTTTTTGCCCGGGCTTTCGACTGGAGATTCACCGATTTTGGTCCAGAATACTGCGCTTTCTCAAACCAGGGACTGGATGGCGGTTTCTTCAAAGCCGACCTGTCCGCAAAGGTGAAAAATGGCAGCGCATTGATTGTTTTTTATAGCAAAGACCTAGAATCTACCCTGATCAAAATTCAGCAGGCGGGTGGCACTATTGTTAAAGATGTTTTCAGTTTTCCTGGCGGGCGTCGATTTCATTTCAATGACCCCAATGGAAACGAATTTGCGGTCTGGTCCGATAAGGAAAAGTAATTAAGCAGGGCGATCAGTGAAACCGTTTATTAAACACTTTCAATCTGAACAAGAATATTACACGCCAGAAAATTGTTATATCAATGAAATCTCCAACTCGCCAATGGATGCCGAGATTTCTATCGCCAGGGCCAGGGTCGAACCCGGCAACACCACCCGCTGGCACCGCTTAAAACAAACCAGTGAACGTTATGTCATTCTCAGTGGACAGGGACGCGTTGAAATTGGGGACCTTCCCGCCTGTGACCTCGTGTACGGCGATGTGGCCTATATACCACCGGACTGTCGCCAGCGTATTACCAATACCGGAAAAAGCGACCTGGTATTCCTGGCAATTTGCTCGCCTCCTTTTTTAACCGAAAACTATATCGATATAGCAGAGGAATAAACCTCCATTTTTAATGTTATTTTGCTTGCTTACATTAAACTGTACAAAAAAACTAGCCGTTCGGATTTTTTTGATATAAACACTATTTAGTGCTTGTTTTTCAATTGCTTATAGCAGTACTTGCATGTCACTTAATTGTGTTTCAATGGATTATTATGACCGAACAAGGAAAATACCGCCCCCTACCTCTCAGCTGAAGCTGGGCGCCAAGCCGGCAGTACCTTTACAGGTCAATCTCTGCAAAAATCCTCAATGCGAAAACTTTGGTATTCCGGCCAAGGTGGAACCTATAAAACCCGGGACCCACCCTGATCGTGACTTTCACTACAAGGTCACCAACACTTCAAAAGGACGTGTTCCAGCAATTCTGTGTAAGTCTTGCAAGGAGAAGATCCCTATCAAGTCGAATACGGGGATATCAGCAGAGTTTGGGCGCATAACTCACTCAGCCCTCACACCCACTGAAACACTCGTCTATTAGACAGTTAATTGCACAAATCATGGATTTACAGTGGGTGAATTCCCTGACAGGTACAGCAAGGCAGGATTTCACTCCGTAACAGGTGGGCAGTTATATATCTGCAAGACATGTAAAAAGCGAATACTTGAATCAGACCCTGTAAGGATTCATCACAAGACCCGTCACCTGGCATCCGATTTATTCAGTCGTCGCTGCGATCTGTTATCTGGAAAAATTGACCGCCGCATGATGGATGGGGATATTCAACTACCTAAAACCCTCAAATTACACATCAAAGGACTTTGCCAATCTTCCGCGAAGCTTGAGTATTCCTCAAATCAACTCCATTTATCAACCAAATTGAGTCGTGTTTGGCATCGGTTAACCTTCGACCCTTACGCATCGCAATAAAGTTCTATGCACATATTCATGTACAGTAGGATCGTTTATGGATAAGAACGCCTGTTGCTGACTAGAAAAGCCAACTTGAAGCTGGTGATGCGCGAGCGCCAGGTAGCAAATCCGGCGGCAGTAACAATGCCCCCTTTTTGAAGAGATGCGCCAGTATTCGGTCTATGATTGCCTGATCTTCAATACAGGCAATTATCCGGGCTTCGCCCCCGCACTTTGTGCAAAGAATCTTTTTCTTCGCTGAAGCTGGGGGGATGACGGTCCAGCAGGGCATCTTCCACTTCAGCATGGGGCAGGTTGAGTGTATCCAGCATTAATTCACGATCGGTATCAACGGCTGATCCCTCGATATCGACCCATAACAGACTACCGGGTGTTTTTTTCCATAGATCGATTAATTCACTGTTTCCGGTAACGACATGTTGGCCCTTGATGAGTAAGAACTGTTGCATGATCTAATCCTTTTTTTCCTGAAGTTTGTTGTTAAAAGTGGACAGCTCAGTCTCTCCCAACAGACTTTTAACATGCAGGTCGCGCTGTGGAAATGGAATGGTGATGTCGTTCTCATGAAACTTGTCCCACACCCTGAGTAGGACTTCGCTAATTACGTTAGCTCGCCCTTCTGGTGGGTCAACAATCCAGATTCTCAATTCCAGATCAACAGAACTGTCGCCAAACCCCATCAACTGGACCTTGGGCTCCGGCTCTTTTACGACGCGGGCCACCTCTGCGGCTGCTTCAACACACAATTTCATCGCCAACCTGACATCGGAATCGTAGGAAATCCCTATCGGAGCTCTCAAGCGCACCAGGTTGTTGCTGAAGGACCAGTTTTCCACGCGCTGGGTAATCATTTCCTCGTTGGGTATCAGGTGCTCGATACCGTCGCGAGTGATCACTGATGCATAACGTAACCCGAGATGGTTGACCCAGCCGAAAGTGGTACCGAGGGAAATGACGTCCCCCGGCTTGATGGACTTATCCATCAACAAGATGACACCGCTGACCAGGTTAGAAAAGATTTTTTGTAGACCAAAACCAAGACCGACACCCAGGGCACCACTGAAGATGGCGAGGGCCGTCAGGTCTATGCCCACACTGGACAGGGCAATTAATATAGCCAACAAAACCAGGGATATTCGTACCAGTTTGCCAATCAATACACGAGTTGATGCATTGGTATTTTTCGATTGTTCCAGACGTCGTTCCAACAGACTGGATAGAGCATTGGCCAGCCATAGAGCGAACCACAGGGTCAAACCGACTTTTAACACGTACAGCGGTGACAGGCGCACTTGACCCACGGTGACGGCCCAACTATCGAGCATGGTCATCGTTTCATCGAGATAGCCGAAGATGTTCAAAGCAGCAACCGTCCAGGCGAAAATTGCAATAATTTTCGACAAGGAGTCGTTATTGATCAGTTGCGAGGCCAGCTTGATTAAAATCCAGGCTGTTAGCAGGCTGGCTACGGTGACCAGCGCAAGGTTATGAATCTGGATATATTGGGTAACCTGTATCGCGATCCATTGCAACAGCAACCAGGCAATGGGCACAGAGGTTTGTTTCAAGGCTGCCCACAAACGCGTGAATGCGGGCACGCGCTGTGTTTTTTTCATCAAAAAATTCAGCAGCTGATGGAACAGCGGGGCCAGCAGCCAGCGCGCAATGATAAACACCACAATAATGGTGGCAAACTGCGGCCAGAAGGTCGGATCCCTCACCAGTTTTTCCATGTGATCGTAAAAAAGGGTAATTTTATCGATCAATGTCTCTGGCGTGACATCCGGGATTTCAATATTACCCTGGGTTATTTTATTGGCTTTTTCTGTCACTGGATCGCTCCAATAATACTAAAGTAAAAACAGGCTGGCCAGGCCCAGAAAACTTAAGAAGCCGATAATATCCGTGACCGTGGCAAGAATAACGGCACCGGATAAAGCCGGGTCTATGCCCATGCGTTTTAATATGAGTGGAATGGATATGAGGTATAGGAAGAATAAACGCAATACCCCTGCATTTCAAAGTAAATATCCCCCGGCAAAGCCGGGGGCTTTAGTTTTGTGAGCCGCTCAAAGCGGCCGTTACGGAGCTTTCACTCCTTGCTCCCCCGAAGGGGTCGTTTACATCAGTTTCAATTGATCTATTCTGCGGTCTTCTTTTTCCTGATGTCGAATATAAGACCGTATCACTTCTTCATCTCTTCCAACTGTCGAGGCAAAATATCCTCTGGCCCAGAAATGCTGCCCGACATAATTTCGTCCTCGTCCACTATATTGTCGAGCTATGTGGATCGCGCTTTTTCCTTTGATAAAGCCGATCACCTGGGCTACCGCATACTTCGGCGGTATTGAGATCATCA
>JANTFY010000145.1 GCA_024763185.1 Gammaproteobacteria bacterium
CCCATGAAAACATTTTCGATATTGACCGCAAAGCGTTCAGCCAGGGCCCGGCGTAAAGCGGTGGATTCAGGGTCGGGATACAGTTTCAGGCGGTCCTTGTCGTAGTTATTGATAGCTTCGATCGAGGCCGGTGACGGTGGATAGGGGTTCTCATTGGTATTGAGCTTGACGTATTGCTGGTCCTGCGGCTGTTCACCGGGCACATAGGGGTCAAGCTGCTGTACAAGGCTGGTCCAGTATTGGCTCATGGGGTTTCGATAATATGACGGCTAATGAAAAACTGGCGTCATATTATCATGCCTGGTTGCCGCCGGTTAACAGATACGCGTTCCTTTCTCCGCTTCGAAAAAAACAGCTCGGTTCATATCGAACATCAGATCGATGTTTTCACCGACTTTTTTCGCCTGGTCCGGGTCAACCCGGCACACGGTGGAAACCCCGTTGAGTTTGACGAACACCAGGGTGTCGGGGCCGGTGGGTTCCACGATCTCGACCCGGCAACTGGCCTGGTGGATACCTGCACTTCCGACATCGGAAGCGCGGTGATGGGTGATTTTTTCCGGCCGGATGCCGAGTAACACGGTTTTGCCGACCCTTGATTCAAGAGCGGGTTCGCTGCGCCCCAGTGGCAGCACAAATTTTGCTGCCTCGTTTTCCATTTCAACACCGTGTCCGTTATCCATGGAAATGACCGAACAGGGGATAAAGTTCATTGATGGTGAACCGATAAACCCGGCCACGAACTGGTTGACCGGATTATCATAGATTTCGCGCGGTGAGCCGAATTGCTGGATGATGCCATCTTTCATGATGGCGATGCGTTCGCCCAGGGTCATGGCTTCGATCTGGTCATGGGTTACGTACACCATGGTGGTGCCCAAGCGATGATGCAATTCCTTGATCTCGGTGCGCATTTCCACGCGTAATTTGGCGTCCAGGTTGCTCAATGGCTCATCGAACAGGAAGATGCTGGGTTCACGGGCCAGCGCTCGGCCCATGGCCACGCGTTGTCTTTGTCCGCCGGACAGTTGGGCGGGTTTGCGTTCGAGAAGCGGTTCTATCTGTAACATTTCGGCCACGCGCTGGACGGTTTTTTGTTGTTCCTGCTGCGGCACCTTTCGGATGGAAAGGCCGAACGAGATATTTTCACGCACGGTCATGTTGGGATACAGCGCATAGGACTGGAAGACCATCGCGATATCGCGATCTTTTGGGCTGAGATGGGTAACGTCGCGGTCCCCGATACTGATGGTTCCGGAGGTTACGCTTTCCAGACCGGCAATCATGTGCAGCAGGGTCGACTTGCCACAACCGGAAGGCCCCACCAGGATCAGAAAATCACCCTGTTCGATTTCAATATCGATGCCTTTTAACACGTGCGTTGTGCCAAATTTTTTATGTATCTGCTCGATCTTTAATCCTGACATCTTATTAACTCTTTTATTGTTAACCCTTGACCGAACCGGCGGTCAACCCGCGCACGAAATATTTACCCGCGACAAAGTAGACAAACAGGGTGGGCAGGGCCGCGATAATGGCAGCGGCCATGTCCACGTTATAGCGTTTAATGCCGGTAGAGGTATTGACCAGGTTGTTCAACGCGACCGTGATCGGTTGTTTGTCTCCGGCGGAATAAACCACCCCGAACAGGAAGTCGTTCCAGATCTGGGTGAATTGCCAGATCACGCTGACCACGATGATGGGGCCCGAGATGGGTAGCAGAATACGCCAGAAGATGGTGAAAAAGCCGGCGCCATCAATACGTGCGGCCTTGACCAGTTCGTCCGGCACCGCGATATAAAAATTGCGGAAAAACAGCGTGGTAAAAGCCAGCCCATAAACGGTGTGGACCAGGATCAGTCCGGGAATGGACCCGGCCAGGCCGAGAAAACCGAGGGTGCGCGCCATCGGCAGCAACACCACCTGGAACGGGATGAAACAACCGATCAACAACAGGGCGAAAAATACATCAGAGCCCCTGAAGCGCCACTGGGTCAGCACGTAGCCGTTGATGGCCCCGATCATGGTTGAGATGACCACGGCCGGCACCACCATGCTGATCGAATTCCAGAAATAACCTTTCAGGCCGCCGCAATCGACGCCGATACAGGCTGAAGTCCAGGCCATCTGCCAGGCTTCGAAAGTGATTTCTTCTGGCCAGGAAACCAGGCTGCCGCTGCGGATATCTTCCAGTGTTTTTAGCGAGGTCAGCAGCATCACAAACAGTGGAGTCAGAAAGTACAAGGCCGCCAGTGACAGTGCTCCATACACGGCTAATCGTGAAAAAATGGAGCTTTGGCCCTGGTTAACCACGACGGGTACTCCGCAGTTCGGAATACAGGTAGGGCACAACGATCGCGGCGACGGCACCCAGCATCATCATTGCGCTGGCGGCACCCATGCCGAGTTGCCCACGGGTAAAGGCAAACGAATACATAAAGGTGGCAGGCAGGTCGGTGGCATAACCCGGACCGCCGCCAGTCAGCGCCATCACCAGGTCGAAGCTCTTGATGGCGATATGCGACAGGATAATGATGGCACTGAAAAACACCGGTCTCAGGCTGGGAATGATGATGCTGCGGTAAATACGGGGCAGGCCGGCGCCATCGACCTGGGCGGCCTTGATAATGGAATCATCGATGCCGCGTAATCCGGCCAGGAACAATGCCATGACAAAACCGGAAGATTGCCACACGCCGGCAATGACCACGGTATAGATGGCCATCTCCGAATCTACCAGCCAGTTAAAAGTAAATTGTTCAAAACCCCATTCGTGCATCAACCGTTCCAGTCCCAGGCCCGGATTCAGTATCCATTTCCATGCGGTACCGGTCACAATAAATGACAGGGCCATCGGGTACAGGTAGATGGTTCTCAGCGCACCCTCGGCGCGTATGCGCTGATCCAGCAGGATGGCCAGTAAAATACCAATCAGCAGGCAGATGCCAATAAACAGACTGCCGAAGATCAGCAGGTTTTGCGCGGCGACCCACCAGCGTTCATTGGCAAACAGTCGTTCGTACTGGATCAGGCCCGCCCAGTCGTATTTGGGTAACAGGCGGGATTTAGTGAAAGACAGCCAGGCGTTCCACAGGATAAATCCATAAATGAAAATCAGCGTGGTGATAAACGTGGGGGCAACCACAATTTTAGGCAGGGCAGCCTGTAAATAATCACCCCATTGACGTTGGCTTTTTTGAGTTGACACAACCTGACCCGTAAATGATCAATTGATCATGCCCTCTCCGCAGTGGAGAAGGCATGAGGTCAATGCTTATTTTGCGCCCTGTACCGCTTTGTCCAGTTTCGCCGCAGCATCTTTTGCCGACATGTCGGAATTGAAGAAGGCGGTCACCGTGTCGTAAATCGCACCCTGAATGGAAGAAAAGGTCGACATGCCATGAGCCATGCTGGGCACCAGTTGCCCAGTTTTTGAACTGGAAACAAAATCGGCTGATGATTCCTTGGCACAGTCGTCGAATTTCGCCATCGACATGCCCAGTCGAGCAGGGATGGAACCCTTGTTGAGGTTGAATACTTCCTGGAATTCTGGCTCCATGATGATGCGTGCCAGATCGTTTTGGGCCACTTTGGCGGACTTGTCTTTCACCTTGAACATGGCAAAGCTGTCGATGTTAAAGGTAAACGCACCGGCTGTGCCGGGTGCTGGCATGCAGATATAATCCTTGCCGGGTTTTTTACCGGCCGCGGTAAATTCTCCCTTGGCCCAGTCGCCCATGAACTGCATTCCGGCCTCACCCTTGATGACCATGGCAGTCGCCAGATTCCAGTCACGGCCCGGTGCGTCCTTGTCGGTATATTGTTGTACTGTTCTGAGGACTTCAAAGGATTGCACCATGGTTGGGCTGTTAAGGGCTTTGCTGTCCAGATCAACAAAAGCCTTTCGATAAAAATCTGCACCACCGATACCCAGAACGATGGATTCAAAGGTGGTGGCGTCCTGCCAGGGCTGGCCGCCGTGCGCGACCGGGATCAAGCCGGCTTGCTTGATTTTTTCAGCGGCAATGGCGAACTCCTGCCAGTTGGTGGGTATCTTGGCACCGGCTTTTTTGAATACCGCCGGGTTGGCCCACATCCAGTTGACACGATGCACATTGACCGGTACGGCTACATAGTGCCCGTTATATTTCATCACATCGGACACCACCTTGGGCAGTAAATTCTCCCAGTTGCCGGCCTTGGCCACGGCATCCAGGTTGGTCAATGCCCCTTCGTCACCCCATTCCTGTATCGTCGGACCCTTGATCTGGGCTGCGGTGGGTGCATCGCCCGATACCACGCGGGACTTGAGCACGGTCATCGCGCTTTCACCGCCGCCACCGGCCACGGCCATGTCTTTCCATTTGTGGCCAGCTTTTTCCAGCAGTTGCTTGAGCACGGCAACGGACTTGGCTTCACCACCCGATGTCCACCAGTGTAAAACCTCCACTTCTCCCGCCACAACCCGCAGGGGTGCAACCAGAAGCAGTAACGTTATTAATAGGGTTGGTTTGGCTGTGCCCCATATTTTTTTCATGATGGTCTCCTTAGTTTATTGCTATAACCTGCACGTGACGACTTTAATTCGACGGCATATTGTTGGTGATCTGAGTGTTGCATATTTCCTGTATGAAATAAAAATTATTTATTCATATAACAGAAAAACTGATTGTAATATGGCTGCCGGCTGGAATAAATGGCTGTATCAGCAAAAATTGATGCAGATTATATTATCGTCAATTAATCACCGATGCCGGGAGAATTTCTTAGAACAGCTGCCTGCCGCCATCCACGGCAATCACCTGGCCGTTAACATAGTCATTGGTGACCAGGTATAAAATGGTATCGGCTATATTTTTCGGATGACCGGTGCGTTTCAGCGGAATCTGCTCTAACACCTGTTGTTGGGCGGCTGTGTCTCCTTCGCCTTGGTCTTGCGGCCACAGAATGGCACCAGGGGCGATGGCATTGACCCTGACTTCCGGTCCCATCTCCAAAGCCAGTGAACGGGTCAGCATGACCTTGGCCGCCTTGGCGCAGGAATAGGTGATGTGATCCTTCAGCGGTGAACGCGCATGGATGTCTACCATGTTGATGATGACGCCTTGACTTTGTTTCAGGGCCGGGTAACAGGCCTGTGACAGAAACAGCGGGGCCTTGATGTTGGTGCCCATCAGGTCTTCCCAGTTATCTTCATTGATAGTACCCAGCGGAGTCGCGTAAAAGGTAGAGGCATTGTTGACCAGGATGTCCAGGCTATCGAAAGCATTGAAAGCCTGAATGGCCAGGTGATGGACCTCATCCATATTCAACAGATCAGCCTGCAACACCACGGCGGAATTTGGTCTGATATCATTAAATTGTTTAATCAGTTGCACGGCTGCCTCACCGGAGCGGCCGTAATGAATAATGATGTTCGCCCCGTTTTCATGTAGAGTCTGTGCGGTTTGCGCGCCGATGCGTCGCGCTGCGCCGGTGATCAGGGCCGTTTTGCCTGCTAGTTTCATAGTTTGAGTGTATTGAAAAAATGTCATCATATCATTCCGCTTCCGAGTTACCAGTTCCTGGGCAGGCGCAGATAGCGCATAGCGCGAAATTGATAGAGCGTATCGTTCAACACATCCAGGATGCCGGTGGTGTTATCTCATTTCGCGATTACATGCAGCATTGCCTGTATGAGCCGGGCCTGGGTTACTACATGGCCGGATCGATAAAGTTTGGTGCGCAGGGAGATTTTGTAACAGCGCCGGAGATATCACCGCTGTTCGGTGCCTGCCTGGCCAATCGCGCCAGCGTTTTTTTTAAGCAGGGGCTGGAAAACCGGATTCTGGAATTTGGCGCTGGCAGTGGCAAATTATGTCGCGATATTATTCAACGATTTAAACAAACAGGTACAGGCTGGTCGGCTTACTTGATCCTGGAACCCAGTCCGGATTTGCAATCAAGACAGCGCGAGTTTCTCAAACAGCATTTATCTGCAGAAGATTTTGCCAAGATACAATGGCTTGCATCGCTGCCGGAGAATTTCAATGGCCTGGTTTTAGGTAATGAAGTTCTCGATGCGATGCCGATCAATGTCGTTGTCAAGAATGATCGATGGATAGAGCTCGGTGTGGCTTTTGACAATGGCAAGTTTTACTGGCAAGAATTTTCCCATGATAGCGAAGCGGTAAAAACGATTCAGGCCATTGATGA
>JANTFY010000146.1 GCA_024763185.1 Gammaproteobacteria bacterium
TAATCGAGAATGATCAGATCAAACGGTTTTGACTGATTGACCTTGTCATACAAAACTTCCAATGCCTTTTGATGGTTGTTGACCGCGGATACGATCATGCCGAAATGCTGCAACTGCTGTCGTAAAACGTGCAGGTTGATACTGTGATCATCGACTATTAACACGCGCTTTCCAAGCAGTGGCTGGTGGCTTAATTGATGTCGAGATTCAACAATAGGCAGCTCAATGATAAAAGCAAATTTTGAGCCCTTGCCGGGTGCGCTTTTTAGGTTTATTTCACCGTGCATCAATTCAACCAGTTGTTTACTGATGGAAAGACCAAGACCGGTACCGCCGTATTTACGGGTAGTGGATCCATCAGCCTGGGTAAAGGATTCAAACAATTTTTGATGTTGTTTTTTATCGATACCGATACCGGTATCAGTCACGGAAATTTCAAGCTTTACATGATCATTGTCCGCACCGGGTAAAGGCTGTATCTGTAAAATGACATGGCCTTTCTCGGTAAATTTAAGTGCATTACCCACCAGGTTCATCATGATCTGGCGAATCCTGCCGGCGTCACCTTTAACCAGTCTTGGGCATTCAGAGGAATAATTTAAAATTAACTCGAGATTTTTTTCGCTGGCCTTGGGCATTAACAGATTGCAAATTTCGTGCGCTGAACGTTCGAGGTCAAATTCAACAGGATCCAGAGCCAGATGGCCGGCCTCAATCTTGGAAAAATCCAGAATATCGTTAATGATTGTGAGCAGGGCATTACCGGAACGGGAAATGGTCGAAACATACTCAAGTTGCTCCGGATCGAGATGAGTGTCAGTGAGCAATTGAGCCATACCCAGAACACCGTTCATAGGTGTCCTGATTTCATGACTCATGGTAGCCAGGAATTCTGATTTTGCCTTCACTGCGGCTTCGGCTTCTTCCATGGCATTTTGAATAATCGCCTGGGCCTTTTTTTGCTCTGTGATGTTGGTCATTACCAATGCAAAAAACTGGGTGTGGTCATCATCATTGAGCAGCTTCATGACTGTTTGGTTAAAAAACACCGGTTGCTTTTCGCGGTTTTCAAGACGAGTCTCTCCTGACCAGATATTTTGCGTAAAAGCTTGTGGTATGGCTTCATCCAGTAATCGATGTAAATGGTCCGGTTGCAGAAATAAATCGCGCAGAGACAGGCCCTGTTCCAGTTGATTATTAGTGATGTTAAAAAAATCACGGGCAGCTTTATTGGCTTGTAATATCTGTCCTTCGAGTGCGAAGGTCATCATGAAATCCGGCATGGATTCACTGATCTGTAGCAAACGTTGCTGTTCCTGTAACAGTTGATAACTTTGTGAAATGTCCGTGAATGAGAGTATGGCCGAATCGATCACGTTATCTTTATAGACGGGGACTGCCTGTAGCGAAATATGAATTAAATCGCCGTTTTTATGAAACAACAGTTTGCTATCAAATGACTTGGCAACACCGCTGTTCAATACCTGAAAAATGGGCGAATCATGCCAGTGGGTTACAACGCCCATGTTATCCTGATATTGAAGATTTGAATGAAAATCCTGGTTCAGGAGTTGTTCCTTGCTATAACCACAAATATCAAGCGCTGTTTGATTGATAAAACGGATCTTGCCATCAGTATTGATTTCAATGATTCCGGTATCAACCGAATTTAACAGGGATCGGAAGCGGGCCTCGGCTTCTACGATAGCACGGTCTTTTTTAACCTGATCCGACAGGTCATGCAGGTTGAGGGTATAAAGATCATTCAGTCCATGATGTATTGCGCGGATGACAACTTGGGCAATCAAATCCTGCTGGTGTTTACTGGTAAATGTCAGAGTTTGTTTGCGTTGGTGGCCTTCCTCTTCGAAGATAAGCGGTAGGTGCTGAAAGAGTTCGGATCCGTTTTTAACACGAAGAATTTCGCCGATGGGTCTATGTAAAACCTCTTCCTTATTCCAGCCCAATATGGTTTCAGCGGTATGATTCCAGTCGATAATGTTGCTGTCACTGTCCAGTAGGATGATCGCATCGATAGTGTTATCAATTAATTGTCGGACCTTGTTTTCGCTCTCACTCATTTCTATGGTATGAATGATATTCTGTCGGGTTATGTCTGAAATACGCAGGGAAGAGAAAACGACAATTAAATAATACAGCGCCGTTGCTACGGCCAGTTCCACTTTGAATGCATCACCCCTGGCCAGGGTAAATGCAAATAAAGGTAACAAAGTCAAAGAAATATAAAAAACACCGAGTCGATTAAATCCAGTGAGAGAAATTATAGACCCTGCAGATACTGCGGCCAGGGTCATAAAGGTGAACAAGGTGATGGTAAAATTATTAAAATCGAGAAATGCAAAAGAAACAAAACACCAACCCAGGGCGGTTAACAGTACATTGCTATGAATTATTTTCAGGTACAGCTGATCCGAAGCAATTTTGTGAGTTTGATAAAACCTGAATAAAACCGTGCGACTTAAGGCCAGTAATACCTGGTAGCCAAGCCAGATACTGACCAGTAGCGTGGAAAAATGGTAATAATAAAAATAAGCCAGAAAAGCCGCTGCCGAAATAACACCCAATATGCCGCCTGCCAGATTGCGATTGAATTGTTGAATCAACCGCGGCAGAAAGAGGGGGTTTGCATTAAGGTTCGGGTTCGACATTAAATTGCCGGAAACTAGAGCGTCTTCCAGCTATAAATAGCTTCTGCAATATTACCACTTCCCAGGTAATTGAGCGATTCACATAAATCCGTAATCAACAAAATGCCACGCCCACTAAAAGCGTCATGATTTTCAGCTCTCACCCGTTCGCGGTTAGCAAAATCAAAACCCTCGCCGCTGTCTTCTATACGGATCAGAACGCTGCGAATATTGTCATTCTGTTCGACGGTCAGGCTGAAAATAACATGGCCGCTGTCCAGTTTGGATAAGCGGTTTTCTCTTTCCTTGAAATACAATGCAAAACCTTCGGGATCTGATTTCATGGTAGATTCGAGCCCCAGTACCCCATGATCCAGTGCGTTGACATAGAGTTCAGTCAAAACGGTAAAAAGTGATTGGCGCTCAGACTCTATGCCCTCCATTTCCATGATCTGGTTGATGATGATGGGTACCGGATTAGTTTCTGACAAACGGTTCCCAATGAGGCTGAAAACATACTCCCAGTCTCCCCTCGAATCAAAGTGATGTTCGCCGGGCGCTACGGTCTGGTGCGGTGTCAATTCGGGTAACAGCGCCTTGTTACAATTGACTTCTATCAATGTAACGTCATCGGCCTGGGCACGGGTCCCGCTAAAAACATCCAGTTGATAGAGAATATTTTCAAACACTTGGTCACCTTTGGCTGTGCGTATAGCCTGTTCAAGACGTTCACTGCCGAACTCTTCATCCTGTTCCGACCAGGCCTCGGTCAGACCATCACTGTACAGGATAAGTTTGTCACCTTCCGACAAGGCCAGGGTTTGTTCCAGTTCGCGTACGCCCAGGTTGTCAATCACGCCCAGGGGCAGGGAATTGGATTCCACGTGGTGTTTAATCTGGTTGGTTTTGGCATCAGCGATTAACAGTGGCGGCATGCCGGCGTTGAAAACCGAAACCTGGTCAAGGTTATGACTGATACGAACCAGTATGGTGCCCAGAAACATGCCAACCGGAAGAAACTGGCGCAGTTTTTTATTGATGCCGTTGAGGATTTCTTCTGGCGCGAAACCTTTCGCGGTCATTGCGCGAAATACTTCGGAAACTGGCATGGCGCCCAGTGCCGCGGCCAGCCCATGGCCGGTAAAATCGCCCAACAGGACCAGAATATCGCGAGAAGGGCTGTACTCTGAAAGGATCATGTCACCACTGAAGGTACTGGCTGGACTGATGATGGTTTTCAGATTCGGGTTATCGATATTGCCCTTTTGTACCGCATTGATGAATACCTGTTCGGCAATTTCCTGCTCACGGTGGATCAGGCTGTACATGCCCTGTACTTCCTGGTTCAGCCGCGCAATCCTTTCCATTGCCTGAACCTTGCTTTGCAGCAGGAACTTGTCATAGGGTTTGATCAGAAAATCATCCCCTCCCACATCGATACAGGCCTGTAATGACTCTTCATCCGTCATTGCGGTTAAAAAAATGACCGGTATAAAATGGTTGCCGGCCTCGCGCTTGATAACCCGGGTTGCTTCGTAACCATCCATGACCGGCATCATGACGTCCATAAAGATCATGTCGGGATGGTCACTGCGAAACAGTTCTATGGCCTGCTGCCCATTTTCTGCCTCGATCGTTTCATAACCCTGCTTTTTAAGCAGTGAGCGTAGTATCAGACGATTGGTCATTTCATCATCAACGATAAGGGCTTTAAGGGATAAAGAACTGGAATTCATGTAGAAGAATATTTTTTTTGGTATGTCACCTTTTTGTAGTACAGATGCATGTTTTATCAAGCTTTATTACGCTTATTGAGCATATATTTTCATGCCCTGTACTGATAAAGTATGCAGCGTGCCGGGTGCACGATTATATAGCAAGAATAGGCCTGGTGAATGTTGATCCTGTATCACAGTAATAACCTTAAAAAACTTACCGATAAATTGCTTGAGCAAATGGCCAAAAGGCCGGGCAGTGTGCTCAGGGCGCAACAAATTCTGGTACAAAACCCCGGCATGAAACGCTGGTTGCAACAGAAGATCAGCCGACAAACCGGTATTGCAGCCAATATTGAATTTCCCTTGCCCTCGCGTTTTATCTGGGACCTGTTCATGTCGCAGTTTGAAGATGTGGAAAGCCTGTCCGCCTACGATGCAGAAGTCATGCGCTGGCAACTGATGGCCGTGTTGCAACAACACGCGGATGATCCGGCTCTGAGCACCATAAAGTCCTACCTTGATCAGGATGCAGATACGCGGGGTGTCAACCGTTTTCAGCTGGCACAAAGGTTGGCCGGGCTGTTTGATCAATACCTGGTTTACCGGCCCGAAATGATAGAGCGCTGGGAGCAGGGCAAGCCGGCAGATTCGGTCGCCGAGACCTGGCAGAGCAATCTGTGGCGACTATTGCGCAAACGCAATGCCCAGCCACACCGGGCCCAATTGATGAATCGCCTGCTTGTGCTTCTCAGAGAAGGGCAGCCACACACATCAAACCTGCCGGCAAACCTGTATGTGTTTGCGATTTCCGCCATGTCGCCCATGTACATGAAGGTGTTACAGGCACTGGCACAGCATATCGATGTACATTTTTTCATTCTTAATCCCTGTCAGCATTACTGGGGTGATATCCAGTCCAGAAAAGACCAGGTCAGGCTGGGGCAGCCTTTACAGGTAGACAATGAATTGTTGGCCTCGCTGGGAAAACAGGGCCGGGATTATATCGATCAGTTTTATGATGAGCTGGTGCCGCCGCAGGAATTTCATCATTTTGTAAAAATAAAACCAGACAGCCTGCTGAAAAGCGTGCAATACGATATTTTGCATCTGGGTCTGCAGCGGCCCGAGCAAACCTGTCAGCTGGATAACAGTATCCAGGTTGTCAGTTGCTACAGCGAGCTGAGGGAATTACAGGTATTACATGACCGCCTGTTGGCGATGCTCGCTGAAGATGAAACCCTGCAGCCGCATGAAATTGTCGTCATGTGTCCTGATATCGATACCTTGACCCCTTATGTGGAAGCCGTATTCGGCATGCAACCCGAGCACAAGAAGATTCCCTTCTCGATTTCTGATAACAATGACCTTGCTGCATCGCCCCTGATTCAGGTTATCGGGGACTGGATGAAACTGGCGACAAGCCGGTTCAGCGTCAATGAAATCCTGGGCTGGCTAGAACTGCCGGCTATCCAGCGTGCGTTTGGTCTTGACGCGGATGCGCTTGAAATCATCAGGCACTGGATCTCGGCCACGCACATACATTGGGGCCTGGACCGCGAGCACAAGCAACAACTGCAACTGGGCGACAATAATCTGAATACCTGGGCCCATGGGCTGGGCCAGTTAATAACCCGCTACCTGATGAACGATGACGTGAAACTGTTTGCCGGCATACCGGCCTCACAGACGGTAATATCGGCATCAGAGATGCATGCTCTTGGACAATTGCAGAAATTTCTCGATACGCTCGTGCACTGGTCGCAGCATTTACAGCATAGCGCCACACTGCCGGACTGGCAAAATACGATCAA
>JANTFY010000147.1 GCA_024763185.1 Gammaproteobacteria bacterium
ACAAATTCGGGTTTTTTTACCGCCTGGGTACCGATAATGACATACTCAACTCCGGCGGCCAGATAGGCCTCAACGGTTTCCACCTTGCGGATGCCACCTCCGATTTGTATGGGTAAATCCGGATAGGCGGCCGAGATACTTTCAATCACGTCCGCATTGACCGGTTCACCCTCGAAGGCACCATCCAGGTCGACCATGTGCAAGCGCTGGGCACCTTGCTCCATCCATTTACCAGCCATCGCCACCGGATCATCGGAAAATACGGTGGTATCTTCCATATCCCCCTGGCGCAGGCGAACACATTGGCCCTGTTTCAAATCAATTGCCGGTATAAGGATCATACTTTTCCGTCCCACTGAACAAAATTGGATAATAACTGCAAGCCTGCATCGGCACTTTTCTCCGGGTGGCACTGCAGGGCAAAAACATTGTCTTTGGCGATGGCGCAGGTAAACGATTTTCCGTAATGGCAATGGCCTGTTTCCAGGTCAGGGCTCTCGGTCTCCAGATAATAACTGTGCACAAAGTAAAAACGGCTGTTATTCTCGATATTGTTCCATAACGGGTGTGAACGGGTTTGTTGAACCTGGTTCCAGCCCATATGCGGCACCTTTAGCTTTTCACCGTTTTCATCGCTCAGATGATTACCGAAATAACGCACTTCACCGGGATACAGGCCAAGGCATTGCGTTCCGCCGTTTTCTTCACTGGCGTGCACCAGTACCTGCATGCCCATGCAAATTCCGAGAAAGGGCTTGTTACGCGCCGACTCTAAAATAGTTTCACGCAAATCATGTTCATCAATGGCGCGCATGCAATCCCGGGCTGCACCCTGACCCGGAAAAACGACCTTGTCAGCTTGCGCCACCTGCTGCGCTGAAGAGGTCAGAATCACCTTCTGGTTTTTATCGATGACATGCTCCAGTGCCTTGGTCACCGAACGCAGGTTACCCATACTATAATCAACGACAGCAATGGTTTGCATGGATTACAAAGAACCTTTGGTGGAAGGAATGACACCGGACATGCGTTCATCCGCACTTACCGCCATACGTACGGCCCGGCCAAACGCCTTGAAAACTGTCTCAGCAATATGATGAGCATTTTCGCCATGCAGATTATCGATATGCAAAGTGGCCAGGGCATGATTGACAAAGCCCTGGAAAAATTCATGAATCAGGTCGACATCAAAGTTGCCGATCCGTTCGCGCGGATAACTCACCCGGTACTCGATGCCGGGTCGCCCGGAAAAATCGATAACAACTCTAGATAAGGCTTCATCCAGGGGCACGTAGGCAAAACCATAACGCTGAATACCTTTTTTATCTCTCAATGCCTGTGCAAATGCCTGCCCCAGCGTAATGCCGATATCCTCGGCGGTATGATGATCATCAATATGCAGGTCGCCACTGGCTTTAATATCCAGATCAATCAGGCCGTGACGGGCAATCTGATCGAGCATATGCTCGAGAAAGGGAATACCGGTATCAAAACTGGACTGACCTTGACCGTCCAGGTTCACACTGACAGTGATCTGCGTTTCGAGGGTATCGCGGGTTACCGTGGCCTTACGTTCAGACATTCGTTATTTCTTCAGCTGTTTGATATGTTTTAAAAAGGTTGCTGATAATAATGCGCCGGGGCATAAAAATATACCCCAATGCAACGCCTCATTTTAATTTTTCAAGCCAATCGGCAATAGTTTCCAGCAAGGGTTCACCCATATCGGTAAAGTAATGGTTGGCTTCGGCTATCTTAACCTGGGTAAATTGATGGTTGCCCTGCGCCGACATCAGCCGGGCTCGCTCCCCGGCCAGACGTTTAACCGCAGGGAAATCCTCTGCACCATAGATATCCAGCATCGGCTTTTTCATCTGCTCAAGCGGGAATGATTTGCGCATCGGTTGTTTATAATCGGTTGCGCCCATACCGATGCCGACAAAGGCATCAAAATCTTTTTCACCGCGTTCCCTTACATACTGCATCGCCATGTGGGCACCGCAGCTGTGCGCTATCAGGATGATTTTTTTATTGCCCTGCTGCTTAAGGAAATCAATGGCCGCATCAATGCGCGGGGTAGCCTCGCTGAATACAGGCACATAATCATAATACTTTGCCGTTTTCTCCAGCACCGGCAGTTGAATCGACAGGCTGTTCCAGCCCTCTTCGACCAAACCCACCCGCAACGGATTAACAACATCGGCCCAGTCAGGGTGGAATCCCCGCCCATGCAAGATCAACACCGCACCACTGGCCTCATCGGCCTCGGTATAAATCGATAGAAACTCGTGCCCATCAGCGCTCAGCATTTCAGCATCACCATCCAGAATGGAATCGACTATCTCATCCATCAGGCGTTGCTCGCGCGCCAGGTCTGAGCTCACGGCCATACTGCTGTTAATCAACAGCAGTAATAACAGGCTTATTCTAATCATTTGTACTCTCTCCTAAATTATGACTGCAATATGAAGGTAACAGGCCCATCATTTTGCAGATAAACCTGCATATCAGCAGCAAATTCACCGCTGGCTACCTCGGCATGATTTTGTTTTGCCTGTTGTACCATAAATTGAAATAAACTTTCCCCCAATGCAGGCGTTGCCGCGGTAGTGAAGCTGGGCCGGCGACCTCGTGTGGTGTCCGCTGCCAGGGTAAATTGGGGCACCAGTAACAGTCCACCCTGAATTTCCTGCAAACAAAGATTCATTTTATCCTGTGCATCAGAAAACATTCGATAACCCAGTATGCGCTCAAGCTGGCGTACCACGCAGGCCTCATCATCGCCGGGCTCAAATCCGGCGAAAACCAGCACGCCCTGATCAATCTGACCCACGGTTTGCTGATTAATTTCAACCCGGGCCTGTTTAACTCTCTGCAACAGCGAAATCATGACAGGATGCGTATCATCGCCCGGGTACTGTCGATCAAAGCCTTGCTGATGCCCGGTTCCGAGACTGCATGGCCGGCATCAGGCACTATTCTTAGCTGGCTTTGCGGCCACCGTTCATGCAGTTCTATTGCCTGGTCAATCGGGCAGATGACATCATAGCGACCATGCACAATAAAACCCGGTATGTGCCTGATTTTATCCACATTGATTAACAGTTGATTATCACTAAAAAAACAGTCATTGATAAAATAATGACATTCTATACGTGCAATACTTAACGCCATATGCGGATCGGCAAAATAGTTCAGTACCGCATTGTCAGACCTGAGCGTGGCCGTACTGCCCTCCCAAATAGACCAGGCCTTGGCTGCCGCCATGCGCTCCAGTTCATTTTCACCGGTCAGCAAGGCATAATAAGACTCGATCAAATTGTCCCGTTGGGCTTCCGGGATGGGGGCAAGAAAAGCCTTCCAGGCTTCTGGAAACAACCTTGAGGTACCGCTCTGGTAAAACCAGTTTATATCCTGCCGGCGACACAGGAAAATGCCCCTTAATATCAACCCAAGTACCTTTTGCGGATGCGATTCGGCATAAGCCAGTGCCAGGGTTGAACCCCAGGAACCGCCGAACAGCACCCAGCGCTCGATATTGAGATGCTGGCGAATTTTTTCCAGGTCATCAATCAGGTGTTGCGAGGTATTTTCCTGCAGACTGGCATGGGGTCTTGATTGACCACAACCGCGCTGATCAAACAGAATAATGCGGTATTGCTCTGGATCGAAATAACGTCGATGCGCAGGCCCGCAACTGGCACCCGGCCCGCCATGGATAAAAACCACGGGAATACCCTGAGGATTGCCACTCTCTTCCACATACAGCTCATGCACATCCGAAACCCGCAGGTGAAATTGATTATCCGGTTTTATGGCTGGATAGAGCATACTTTTTCCTTGTAGGAATTATCCTACATAAATCATTAATCAACACTTACGGAGCCCGACACTAACAACTCTTTGAGTGCTCAGCTTTGCATGCGAATATAATCCCACGTTCTATGGATAGAGCCCAAAAAGGAAGTGAACCGCTTAAGCAGGGTTGCTTAATCAGGAAGGCACTATCTCAGGGATGTAAAACTAAGTCAATCACGGGCCAGGATGCTCAATACCAGCCTCAATCATGGATTCGATTGAGGCTTTTTTTTGCCTGCAATAATCCCTATTATTGCGTCCTTTTTTAAGCGCTCTCAGGATGTTTGCAAAACCCCCGAAAAAAATTCTGCGACTGGCCGGCAGGGCTATCGCTGATTTTGACATGATCCGCCCGCATGACCGCATCCTGATTGCGGTCAGTGGTGGCAAGGATTCATTATCCTTGATGCACGTCCTGAATCACTTCCAGCGCCACGCGCCGATTGACTTTGACATCGGCGCCATCACTATCGATCCGCAAAGCGATGACTTTGATCCCTCGCCACTTAAAGACAGCATGGCAGAGCTGGGCGTGGATTATCATTATGTCAGTGAACCGGTTGTTGAGCTGGCGCAAAAACACATGAAAAAAGATTCATTCTGTGCCTTTTGCTCGCGCATGCGCCGTGGCTTAATGTATAAAACCGCTCGCGCCGCCAACTATAACGTCATTGCCCTGGGTCAACATCTCGACGATCTGGCCGAGAGTTTCTTGATGTCAGCTTTTCACGGTGGGCGACTGAAAACCATGAAGGCCCATTATCGCAATGATGACGGAGATTTGCGTATCATCCGCCCACTGGTGTACGTGCGCGAAAGACAGTTGCGAGATTTCGCCGGTTCTGCCGGGCTACCCGTCATCGAAGACAATTGTCCGGCCTGTTTTGCCAAACCGACCCAACGTGAAAGTATGAAGCAATTACTGGCACGGCAGGAAGCCGATTACCCCAACACCTTTAAAACCCTGATTTCCACCCTGGCGCCGCTGATGCGCGAAGGCTTGCCTGATTAAACCCCGACACCCTTGAATTTCGCTATTTACGCCAGAAGCCCGGTGTAAACAACACCAGCAGGGTAAAGATTTCCAGCCTGCCGAGCAGCATGGCAAGACAAAGAACCCACTTGGCAAAGTCGTTGATCGAAGCAAAATTCTGCCCCACCTGATCAAGGCCCGGCCCCAGGTTATTGAGACAGGCTGCAACGGCGGAAAACGCCGTGTCCTGGTTCAGGCCTGAGGCCATTAACAACAGGATCATGACAGCCGAAATAGCGAAATAGGCCGCAAAAAATCCCCACACTGCTTCAATGACCGTATCCGGCACCGGTTTTTTACCAATCTTAACCGCAAACTGGGCCGCGGGATGGACCAGGCGACGCAATTCGCGTACCCCCTGCTTAAAAAGCAACAGAATGCGAATAACCTTGATGCCACCGCCGGTTGATCCCGCACAGCCACCCATAAAACTGATGTACAGCAATAGCACCGGCAAAAAACCCGGCCAGCTATAATATTCCTGGGTGGTAAATCCTGTGGTGGTACCGATTGATACCACCTGAAAAAGCCCCCCGATGATACTCTCGGCCGGTGATTCGAAGGTTTGCGTAAACAACAGGTAAGAAATGGTAATAATGCTCACACTGAAAAGAACGAGCAGATAGGTTTTAAACTCTGAATCAGCCAGGTAGGGCGCCAGTCTTTTATGGCGTAATGCCGCGAAATGCAATCCGAAGTTAACCCCGGAAAGCAGCATAAACACGATGGCTATCAACTCAATACCGGTATTATCAAAATAGCCCAAACTCGCATCATGGGTCGAAAAGCCGCCAATAGCGACAGTGGAAAAGGCATGGGCGATGGCATCAAAAACATTCATACCTGCCAGCCAGTAGGCCATGCCACAACTGACGGTCAGGCCCAGGTAGATATACCACAAGGCCTTGGCCGTTTCAGTAATGCGTGGCGTCAGCTTGGTATCCTTGACCGGACCGGGTGTTTCGGCGCGGTATAACTGCATGCCACCTATGCCCAGCATCGGTAACACGGCAACCGCCAATACGATGATACCCATACCACCCAGCCACTGTTGTTGCTGACGATAAAACAGGATGGAATGGGGTAGTGAATCCAGACCCACGATGACCGTTGCCCCGGTCGTGGTCAGGCCCGATATCGCCTCAAACACCGCATCGGTCACCGAAATATCATGAATTCCCGATAAGTACAGCGGCAAGCCACCGGCACT
>JANTFY010000148.1 GCA_024763185.1 Gammaproteobacteria bacterium
GCGGGCAGAACATCAACAAAAGGCTCTTCGGCATAATAGGTTTCAAACTGTACCTGCACATCACTGATATCGGCTATGGTATCGGTATACAGGGTGGCGTGTATGCCGCGAATCATCGGCATTAAATGCGGCACAAAAACCAGGTCGGCCCTGTCATCTATTCGGCGCAGGTTTTGTTTGATCTCGGGGTAATGGCGATGTCCAGCCACCGCATAAGCCTTTACTGATTCGGAGGCTTCACTCAGCAGGGTCGCCACACTGGCGCCCCGCCCCGCGCCACTGACACCGGATTTTCCATCGGCGACTATGCTGGCCGGATTAATCAATTTGTGGTGTAACAAGGGTAACAAGCCGAGCGTGACCGCCGTGACATAACAGCCGGGATTAGCCACCAGCCTGGCCGATTTTATCTGTTGCCTGTTCATTTCTGGCATACCATACACGGCCAGCTCAACGCTGGAGGGGCTGACATGGCGGGTACCGTACCATTGCTCCCACACACTGATATCCTTGAGTCTGAAATCAGCGGCCAGATCGATCACCTTGATATTCGCTGCAAGCAGCTCTTCCACCTGGTGCATGGCGATGGCATTGGGCGTGGCAAAGAAAATCAGGTCACACTGTTTGTAGGTTTCGATATCCGGTTCGCTAAAACACAGATCCACTTTACCGCGCAGATTGGGAAACATATCCGCCACTGCCGTACCGGCATTCGAGCGCGAAGTGATGATCTTTAATTCAACATCTGGATGATTGGCCAACAGACGCATCAACTCCACACCGGTGTAACCGGTCCCACCTACTATGCCTATATTAATCATTTTACAATTTGGAAATTCAAGTTCATTGGTTGCATAAGTGCCTGCATATTTTTATCATCTCGCATCGAAGGTGTCTTTTCTGCGCGCGTTTTTACACGGGTCTCTAGAGAAACCCCTGATTCTTTGCAGCAAACTGCCTTAGCACGAGCTGTAGGATATCTTTAATTAGCCCGGTCAACAGCTTAAAGGCCTGCGCGTTGCTCTCATTCACGCTGAACGCAACTCAGGGATTGGTTAAAAACAAGCGCAGAATTATACATTGAACTCTGCTTCTAACAATATCGCGTCTCATTATTTCGAACTGAAATGTTTACCAAAATAATCGCTTTACTGGTGTTTTCAGCTGTGCTTATTGGTGTGCTGGCCGGCCTGAACTGGCAGGCCTACCCAACTCTTGAGGATGACCTGGTTTTCCAGCGTGTTGATGGCGCCAAACAAACCTTTCAGGAACTCAAGGGCAGGCCGCTACTGATCACCTTCTGGTCGCCCGGTTGTATTATATGCATGCATGAGGTGAATGACTTTAACCGGTTGTACCTAGATAAAAATGGCGGCCAGGACTTTGAGCTGCTGGCACTGTCGATGTACTACGATCGCCCGGACTGGGTGCTTGAAAGCAAGCGTAAAAGCGGCATGACCTACCCGGTTTATTTCGATTTACACAAAAACCTGTCCAAGGCCTTTGGCAATGTCGTAGCCACACCCACCAGTTTTCTAGTGGATCAAAAAGGTGAAATTGTTTATCGCCAAAGCGGTAAACTTGATTTTGACAAAATTGAACAAAAACTCATTCAACTGATAGGATAAATTATGCTGTGGGTTAAAGCTTTTCACCTGATATTTCTGGTTTCCTGGTACGCGGGCCTTTTTTACCTGCCTCGACTCTACGTACACCACGCCATGTCCACCGATGCGCAAACCCGTGAACGCCTGCAGATCATGGAGCGCAAGCTGTTCTGGTTCATCACGCCCTGGGCGATCCTGACAGTGGTGTTCGGAATCTGGTTATGGATGCTGCAGGGCTGGGGGTTTAACGCCGGCTGGCTCAATCTTAAACTGCTACTGGTTATCGTGCTGGTGCTTTTTCACATCTGGTGTGGCAAGCTGATGTTTGACTTTCGCAAGGGGGACAATCCGCACAGCCACGTCTGGTTTCGCTGGTTCAACGAATTCCCATTGTTGATACTGGTTGCTGTTGTGCTGCTGGTTATTCTGAAACCCTTCTGATCAAGCGCTTGGGTAGTTGACAGCCGAGATTATTGACCCGCGCGTATCAATCCGCCCAGACCCTTCTCGTCCAGACGCTCGATATAAAAATCCTTGACATCCTGGGCATCGGACAGGGTTATGATCTCGTTGAAATATTCCACCATTTCATGGTGTGTGAATGAACGGATCACCTTTTTTACCCGAAACAGACTTCCGGCACTCATCGACAGGCTCTCTATACCCATGCCCATCAAGGCCATGACACCCAGCGGATCGCCGGCCAGTTCACCGCAAACACTGACCGGGGTGTTCTGCCGATTGGCACCCTGTACGATCTGCTCCATGGCTCGTAACACTGATGGATGCAATGAAGAAAACAATTCTGCGACGGCTTCGTTATTGCGGTCCACGGCAATCAGATACTGGGTTAAATCGTTGGTACCAATGGAAACAAAATCGACCAACTGACAGATTTCCTCAATCTGGTAAATAGCCGAGGGCACTTCAATCATGGCTCCAACCTGCGGAAAACGGATGTGCTCACCAAGTTCCTCTTCGATTTCATCCTTGGCACGATGGATCAGGATCATTGCATCATCCAGCTCCTGAATACTGCTAATCATGGGCAACAGAATATGCAGATTTTCCAGCCCAATACTGGCCCGGATCATTGCCCTGACCTGGGTGATAAATATATCCGGATGATCCAGCGTAATGCGAATTCCGCGCCAGCCTAAAAATGGATTGGCCTCCTTGATGGGAAAATAATCCAATGGCTTGTCACCGCCAACATCCAGAGTACGTAAAACCACCGGCATGCCGGCAAAGGTTTCCAGCACATCTCGGTATATACGCGATTGATCGTCTTCGCTGGGAAAACTTTCACGAATCTGAAACGGAATCTCGGTTCGGTACAAACCAATCCCCTCGGCACCGCTCCGCAGAGAGGGGGTTAGATCCGACATCAGCCCCGAATTCACGAATAACGACACCCGGTAACCGTCCAGGGTGATGGCCGGTTTATTCTTCAACTCCTTTAAACTGTCGGCAATCCGTGCTTCTTCCCTGATATATAGCTTCAGATCATTGAGCAGGGCCCGCTTGGGATCGATGTAAACCTTGCCGCTATAACCATCCGCCACCACTAACAGGCCTTCCATCTGGGTATAAGGTAAATTGGTTACACCCATCACGGCCGGTATTCCGAGAGCATGAGCGAGTATGGCCACATGAGAAGATCCCGAGCCATGCTCAGAAACGATCGCCTGTAAATTGTGCAGGGGCAAACTGGCAAAATCGGTTGCCATGATTTCTTCACCCACCAGCACAAACTTGTCAGGAAACACGGTTTGCTCAGTCTGCTCAGACATCATGCGCTGTAGAACCCGACGTCCCAGATCACGAATGTCGTTGGCACGTTCAGCGAGGTATTCATCATCCATCGCCGAAAACACATCTGCGTGTTCTTCAACGGTTTTGCGCCAGGCAGCGGGCGCCCAGTTTCCCTGACGTATTCGCTGACAGGTATCGTCAACCAGCGAGCCGCTATCCAGCATCTGGGCATAAGCGGTGAACAGGGCACACTCTTCCTCGGGCAACGACTGTTTCATGCCTTCTGCCTGATCATGTAATGCCTGCTTGACCGACTCTATGGCATTCTTAAACGAGCCAATTTCATTCTCGATGGCATCGTTACCTTTAATTTTTCTATCCGGAACATTGTGCAGGGCCGCACCATGACTGATAACCACGGCACGACCCATGGTCATTCCCGGCGCACCGGCAACACCCGATAAAATATTCGATAGAGAAGCGCTTTCACCCTTTAACAGTTCAGCCATCTGGCCACTACTTTGAGCATGCATGATGGCATTTGCCAGTTGCGTGGCAAGAGTGGTCAGGAAAGCCTCATCATCGTTATCAAAGGCCTGACGGCCGCGTTGGACCACCAACACACCCAGTATTTTACGTTGCGAGATAATCGGCACACCCATGAAAACCGGGAAGTTTTCTTCCCCCGAGCCTTCAAAATGAACGAAATTCTTGTGTTGCAGAGCATCTTCCAGTCGCACGGGTTCGGCCTTTTCCGCAACCATGCCCACCAGACCTTCACCCATCTGTAATTTAATCTTGTTAACGATCCCTGCCTGCAAACCGCGGTTGGCCATCAGCAACAGATTTTCACGATCATCATGCAGATTTATAAAAATGGAACAGATATCGATATTCGCCGTATCTACCAGGTTTTCAACAATAATATCCAGCGCATGCTGTATATCGGGTGCCTGGTCAACCTGTTTTACAATTTTCTGCAGGGTGTGGATAAGAGACGGCATGAGGTGAATAGTAGCGACGCTCAGGCCGGTAAATGTTCATTCAGCTGTTGCAAGGCGCAGCGATACACCCGCTTTTTGAAATACACCACCTGGTCGACCGGATACCAGTAATCAACCCACTTCCATTGGTCAAATTCGGGCTTGTCAGAAGCATCCAGTTTCAGGCGACTCTCTGCACCGACCAGGCGCAACAGGAACCATTTTTGTTTTTGCCCGATACAAAGCGGCTGGCAATTTCGCCGCACCATCCTTTTCGGCAGCTTGTAACGCAACCAGCTGTTGGTCGCAGCGATGATCTCAACGTCAGACGATTGCAAACCCACCTCTTCCCATAATTCACGGTACATGGCCTGCTCGGCACTCTCTTCGGGATTAATACCGCCCTGGGGAAACTGCCAGGCATCCTGCCCCATTCTGCGGGCCCACAATACGTTGCCCTTGCGGTTACTCAGGATAATGCCTACATTTGCGCGATAACCATCAGAATCAATCACTTAGCTGCTACTCTTGGGAAAATGGTTCTGTTATTCTTGCACAAAATCTTTATAGTGACCAATTTATCCCGCACGCACCAAAAACATGCCTTTAACACTATTTGATCTGGATAACACGTTGATTACGAACGACAGCGACTTCCTGTGGGGGGAATATTTGGTCGAACATAACATCGTTGACCCGCTGGAATATGAAGAAAAAAACCGCCAGTTTTTTGAAGATTATGAACAGGGCCACCTGGATATCGACAGCTACCTCAGGTTTTCACTGAAACCACTGGCCCATCACACGGTCGAGAAACTCTATGCCTGGCGGGCTGATTACGTACAAACGGTCATTCAACCGCTGGTCGCCCCTGGCACCCCGGCATTACTCGAAAAACACCGGCAAAAGGGAGATACCCTGATGATTATCAGTGCCACCAATCTGTTCATTACCGAACCGATCGCGGATTTACTCGAGGTACCGCATATCCTGGCCACCAGGCCGGAAAAAATTGACGGGCGCTATACCGGCAATTATCTCGGACAGCCCACCTTCCAGCACGGCAAGGTGCTCGCTTTGCAGGACTGGTTAAACGAAAACAACATGGATCTGGCTGGCAGCACTTTCTACAGCGACTCGCATAACGATTTGCCACTGCTCGAACAGGTGGATAATCCGGTAGCCGTCAATCCGGATGACAGATTATTGGCCATCAGCCGGTCCAGAGGCTGGCCGGTCATGGACTTAAGGCAGGAATAGAAAAATGAATCGGATGGGTAAGTTCAGCATTGAAAAATTTCATTCAACACCCTATCAGGCCTTGGGCAAAGTAACGCCCTGCTGACCCTGGTATTTACCGCCACGGTCTTTATAAGACGTCTCACAAACCTCGTCCGACTCATAAAACAGCATTTGCGCGACCCCCTCATTGGCATAAATCTTTGCTGGCAGTGGCGTGGTGTTGGAAAACTCCAGTGTGACATGCCCTTCCCATTCCGGCTCCAGCGGCGTGACGTTGACGATGATGCCACAACGCGCATAGGTTGATTTACCCAGGCAAACAGTCAACACGCTGCGCGGGATACGAAAATACTCAACCGTCCGCGCCAGCGCAAAAGAGTTGGGAGGGATGATACAGACATCCGATTTGACATCGACAAAGCTGTCGTCATCAAAGTTTTTGGGGTCTACGATGGCGGAATTGATATTGGTGAAGAT
>JANTFY010000149.1 GCA_024763185.1 Gammaproteobacteria bacterium
ACCTGGCCATAAGGGGTGCGGTTACGCGCCTCCTTGCCGTAGAAATTGCGTTTACGCACATCGAGTGGATCGAGACCGCGCTCACGTGCGATCGAATCGATAATATATTCCGTGGCAAATGCACCCTGAGGCCCACCAAAACCACGAAACGCGGTATTCGACTGGGTATTAGTCTTGCAACAATACACGCTGATATCCGATTGTTCGAGAAAATAGGCATTGTCGGTGTGACACAGGGCACGGGTCGCTACCGGCCCTGACAGATCAGCGGAAAAGCCGGCACCCACCAGCATCCGTAACTGCAATGCGCGGATCAGACCATCGGACTCATAGCCAACCTGGTAGCGATAGGAAAAATGATGGCGCTTGCCGGTCATCAGCATGTCATCGTCGCGATCGAGCCGGCATTTAACCGGGCACTGTAACAGATCCGCGGCCAGCGCCGCGGCACAACAGTACAACGCAGATTGCGATTCCTTACCGCCAAAGCCACCGCCCATGCGCCGCATCTCGACCACGATCTGGTTGGCATCGCGCTTAAGCATGTGCGCAACTACCTGCTGCATCTCGCTGGGGTGCTGGGTCGATGTCCAGATATGCAGGCAACCATCTTCTTTGGGTTGTACATAGCTGATCTGACTTTCCAGGTAGAAATGCTCCTGTCCTCCGATGTGGAATTCACCGCTTTGCGACAACTCACTGTCTGCGAGTTGCTGACTGACAGCATCACTGGCCAGGCGCATCGGCGGCAGCACAAAAGACTGCTGCTGGTAGGCCTGATCGAGGCTCAGGACCGGATCCAGCGACTGGTATTCTATTTTGGCCCTGCGCGCCGCAACCCTCGCCTGCGTGTAACTCTCGGCGACCACGATCAGGATGGGTTGGCCGATATACTGCACTTCCCCATCGGCCAGTATCGGATCGTCATGAATAATCGGGCCGCAGTCATTGGGGCCTGGAATATCACTGGCATCGAATACCGCGACCACCCCCGGCGAGGCCAGGATATCCTTGGTTTCGATCGCTTGGATACGGGCATGAGCCTGTTCACTGGGCACCAGCGCCGCATACAGGGTATTTTCCGCCACCGTAATATCATCGACGAACAGGGCAGAACCGGCCACATGCATGTGCGCCGATTCATGAGGCAATGCGGTCGACAGCAGCTTGGCGGATTGGCCAATCGCCTCGTTCATGCGCTGACCTCCATCAGGTCGAGTAATTTCAATGGCTGCCCCTGCATTTCAACAGTCGTTTGCAGATAAAACCGGCGCAATAAATTCTGTGCGACCCGAATTCGATAAGCGGAAGATGCGCGCAGATCGCTGAGCGGGGTGAAATCATCCGCAATCGCCTGGCAGGCCAGCGCTAGTGTTTGCTCGTTCCAGGGTTTACCCAGCATGACTTGCTCGGCTTGCTTGCTGCGCCTCGGTATCGCCGCCATGCCTCCATAGGCGATGCGGATACGTTTAATATGCAGCTTGTTATCCAGTTGCAGTGCAAACGATGCACACACGGCAGAAATATCCTGGTCGAATCGCTTGCTGACCTTGTAACCTGCCAGCTGGATATCCTTTGCTGACTTGGGAATGACCAATGCCTCAACCCACTCGCCAGCAGCCAGGTCCTGTTGCTGGTAGCCCAGGTAAAAATCTTCCAGCGGGAGTTCCCGCCGTCCATCTGCCCCATGCAATTGCACTCTGGCATCCAGCGCCAGCAACGCGGGCATGGAGTCACCAATAGGGGAACCATTGGCGACATTACCACCCAAGGTTCCGGCATTCCTGATCGGTAAGGAGGCAAATTGTCGGATCAGGTCGCAAAACGCTGGAAAGTAATCGGATAACAGGGCAAAGGCATCGCTGAGGCTGACCATGGCACCGATACGGATGTTTGAACCGCGGTCATCGATGTCATACAGATCTTTGAGCAGTCCGAGGTAAATAATCACCGGTAACTGGCGTAGCTGCTTGTTGATCCATAAACCGACATCGGTATTGCCAGCCATCAGAGTGGCCTCGGGGAATTGATGTTTTAGTTGAGCTAACTCCTCGCTGGTGGTCGGGGCAAAAAAGCGCTTTCCGTCGTATTCAATCGCCAGAGATTGTTTGGGCTTAATCTGCTGCAGCTGATCGATTAATACCTGCTCGGCCCTGACCTGGGGATTTCGATAGAGCCAGGCCGGACCCTGGCCGGCGGGCAACTGGTACATTAACTTGGCGGCCTCGATAATTGGGCGGTAGCCAGTACAACGGCAGAGATTACCGGACAGGTTATCGTTGATCTGGTTACGGTCAGGTTTGGACTGGTTTTTATACAGTACAAACAATGACATGACAAAACCCGGCGTGCAAAAACCGCACTGGGAACCATGACACTCAACCATGGCCCGTTGCACCGGATGCAGTTCGGGCTTGCCACCCTGCAAAGACTCTACGGTGATTAGTAATTTACCGTGCAGCATGGGGAGCAGCAGCAGGCAGGCATTGATGCTTCGTAATTGCAGCTCGTTCTCGACAACCTCACCGATCACCACGGTGCAGGCACCACAGTCACCCTCGGCACAGCCTTCCTTGGTGCCACAGCGATGCAGGTCTTCACGCAGGTACTGCAAAACCGAACGGGTGGGATCGCAATCGTTGAGTTCGATGATCCGGTCATCGAGCATGAAGCGAACTGTTGCGCTGCTGTTCATCCCGATGACCTCGTTTCAGCTGCCCCGGTAGGTGGAATAGCTCCACGGCGAAACCAGCAGTGGTACATGGTAATGTTGGTCGGTATGGGCGATGGCGAAGCGCAATACTATCTGGTCAAGAAAGGGGGGATCGTCCAACGGATGTCCTTGTTTTGCAAAGTATTTGGCGACCTCAAATACCAGCTCATAGCGCCCTTGTGTAAAGGCTTCTGCAGCCAGTAACGGCTGATCGGTACGACCATCAACATTCGTCACAGTCTGCAGCAGGTGCTGGCGATTGTCGTTTTCAAGTCGAAACAACGACACAGACACTCCGGTTGCCGGACAACCGTTAGCAGTATCCAATACGTGCGTGGTCAAGCCCATGATTAAATCCAAGTTTGAAGACTTAGATAAAGATTGACTTCATGCCATAAGATTGTCAACAATAATTAAATATATTGTTAACAATAGTAATATCTGCCCTGGATTAGTGCACCATGAAACAGGAAGAAACAGTTTATCAATACATCGAAAAAGCTATTCTTGAAAACCGTATGCCACCCGGCACCCGCTTACGAGAAGTGCATCTGGCTGATATTTTCGGGGTTAAACGGGGTTTGATCCGCAAAGTATTGTCTCGATTGACCAGTGCCAAACTGGTTGATCATATTCCTAATGTCGGCGCACAGGTCGCCTGTCCGAGCCTAAAAGATGGCCAGGACCTGTTTGCAACGCGGCAAATCCTCGAACAAGCCGTGGTCAGGCAGCTGTGTGATAGTCTGACACCATCCCAGATAGGCTCCTTGCGCGATTTTGTCGTGCGCGAACAAGAGGCTTACCAAGGCGGTGATACCCAGAAAGGTGTTGGTCTTTCGGCCAGATTTCATCGTCAGCTGGCAGAACTGACCGGAAACCGGGTATTACTGGAATTCCTGCAGGATATACTTAACCGCACTCCACTGGTTATGATGTCTTTATCGCAACCCGATTCGACCCGGGCCTGTATCAATCATGATCATCGAAATATACTCGATGCACTGGAAGCGGGTGACTGTTTGAAAGCAGTCGATATAATGCAACAACATTTACAGCAATTGGAAGGGATGTTTTCCGTTCATAAAACCGAACCCACTATTGACCTCGAAAAAATTTTTCAAGACACATGATCACAGACCAACATTATCCACGCGACCTTATCGGTTACGGTGCCAACCCTCCACATGCACACTGGCCAAATGAAGCACGCATTGCCGTTCAATTCGTATTGAATTACGAGGAAGGCGGGGAAAGCTGCGTACTCCATGATGATGACTATTCTGAACAATTCCTATCCGAAATCATTGGCTCAGAAGCCTACCCTGATCGCCACATGAGCATGGAGTCTATTTATGAATTTGGTTCCAGAGTAGGTGTTTGGCGTATCTTGAAAGAATTTGAAAAGCGCGGATTACCTTTGACCATTTTTGCGGTCGCAATGGCTTTACAAAGACACCCTGAACTGACCCACCATCTGATTGATAAAGGTCATGAAATTGCCTGCCACGGCTTACGCTGGATCCATTACCAGAATATCGACCCTTATACCGAACGCACGCACATGCAACAAGCGGTTGAAATCTTGCAAAACCTGACCGGAAAGCATCCACTCGGTTGGTATACAGGTCGGGACAGCCCCAATACCCGCAGCCTCTTGGTGGAGCATGGAGGTTTTTTATACGATTCTGATTACTATGGGGACGAATTGCCCTTTTGGACACTGGTGAACCCGCCAGACGAGACAGCCCATGCTCAACCACACCTGGTGATACCCTATACCCTGGATACTAATGACATGCGTTTTGCGACAACGCAGGGCTTTAACTCCGGTGAACAGTTTTTCACATACCTACGTGATAGTTTTGATGTGCTGTATGAAGAAGGTCAAGAGCATCCTAAGATGTTATCAATTGGCCTGCATTGTCGTTTGGCCGGTCGACCGGGCCGTTTTGCAGCTCTAAGGCGCTTTCTTGATTATATACAGTCACATGACAAGGTATGGATTTGCCAACGTGTCGATATCGCAAGACATTGGCGTGAACATTACCCTTACCAGGCCGACTAGACATGTCCGAAACCGTAACCCTGGAGCAGCTGAATGGTTGCGAAACAAACCAGTTTATAACTCATCTTGCCGGTATTTTTGAACATTCACCCTGGGTAGCTGAACAGATAGTAGAACAGAGACCTTTCACCTCCATAGAGAGTCTACATTCTGTAATGGTGAATGAAGTGGCACACAGTTCCGACCAGGCAAAACTAACCCTGATACGGCACCACCCGGAACTGGCCGGCAAGGAGGCAGAAAGCGGACAGCTCACCACGGAATCCACGCGTGAACAAAAGGGTGCTGGCCTGGATCAATGCTCTGCAGAGGAATTACAACAATTACGTGAACTGAATCAGGCCTATCTTGAACGTTTTGGTTTCCCTTTTGTGATCGCTGTCAGTGGGCTTGACCGACAGCAAATACTACAACAAATGCGAATACGACTGGCAAACGATGACGAACAAGAACTGGAAAACAGTATCAACCAGATTGCCAGGATTGCACACATCCGTTTACGGCATTTGATTTCAACCTGAATCGGTTTCCGGTTATTGCACCAACACAAAACGTCTTCGAACCAAATGACAGCTTGATTCTGCTGATAACCCTTGTTTTCGAACTTAGCAATTTCGACAAATGAAATCGAATACGGTTAATGCAGTCACTTGACGTGCTGAGGTGTTAAAAGTAGCGTATCGACAGGATCAATGCGCCTGCCCTGCCGTCTGTAACACGATCTAAGCACAAGCATTAGTAACGCTGAATTCGGCAACACAGCTATCTCCTTCCTGGATAAAACATGGCAGTTCAAACTTGACCAATCTGCCCTCGGTTTACAGGATCGTTCTTTTACTGTGGATGAAATGATTGTAAGTAGCGAAGTAATTTGTGTGCTTTTCTTGTGCACACGCACGAAAAATGGACTTGCTATGTTCTTCTGTAGTGCGTTGCGGTAATGCCCATTAGCTGAATTTGCCCTATATTCCATGAAACTCGAAGTATTCTCTTACTTATTCATTAGACTCCGACTGATCTGTACATGCAACCTGCTGAAACAAAGGTCGCTACATCTTATAAGTTATTAATTTATTTATTAACCTGGCAACTAAATATATCGTGTTCAGGGCTTCCAGAAAGCCTCAGATCGAGGCGCGGCTTGCAGGCAATGGTTATTCCATTGGCAAAAGTCGCAACGCTGAACTGTGGTTTTCTGGAAGCCCCTAACATGTTGAATATTTTAAAGAAAGGCCGCTACATGCTTGCCCCCTAACGGCGTTATCAGTCCT
>JANTFY010000150.1 GCA_024763185.1 Gammaproteobacteria bacterium
GGCAAGTTTAGGTCGTCACCGGTAGCCGAGATAAAAAAGCAACTGGTGGATTTGGGTGGTTTTGTCGATCTGCCGATCAAAAAACTGCTCGAAACAGAAGACCCTTACGAAATGCTGCGTTTGCTGGAAACCACGGCCTATGCCGGTATCGTGCGCCAGGCCAGGCGGGTTTATGAAGAACAGGGCAATGACCTGTTTTTACTGGAAGCCACGATCGATCGCAGTTTTTTTATCGATCTTAATCAGCGTACCCGATTTCTCGATCCGGTGGATGCAAAACAGGTCAACCTGGTGCTTGGCAGCCTGCTGGATCGTTTTAATTTATTGTGGTTGTTGCGTTACCGCTTTTCCTACCACCTGTCGCCGGCCAGATCCTATTTTTTGTTAACAGCCATGGGTCATCGATTACACTCAACCGAGCTCATGCGCCTGGCACGAATGGATACCCTGGAACAGCTGCTGGCAGAACTGCCGCCCCCGTTTAAGCAGTTGCTGGCCCATTGCAAGGTCATTGCCGACATGGAAACGGTGATGGAATATTTTTCCTTGTCGGTGGCGGTCAAAGAACTGAAAGCAAATCGCAACCTGACGGCCAGAACCTTTTCCTATATCCTGTTGCGTGAAGCGGAGGTGCGTTTCTTACAGGCACTTCTCAAAGGCAAGCAACTCGGTTTTGACAATCAACTGATTGGTCTGGCAGTGGGAGAATCTGGCTGATGTTATCGACGCCGCGCGCTATTAAAAAGATCAGGCTGATGATGATGGATGTGGATGCGCAGCCAGCGGCGATGACTCTGGCCCGTATGGAGGTCATTCATTTGCTGGAGAGCCATGAAGCAGACCCGTCGTTACCGGATCAGCCGGTAAAAGCCTACCATGAGGTTTACCATGACCTGGAGTCCAGGTTTTCCAAGATAAACCAATATATCAATAAGCCTTATGCACCCCTTGCCAGTAGGAACGATATCGTTGACTTCGAGCAGCTCAACAGCGCGGATTCGTTGTTGAAAGAAGTCTGGCAAAAGGTCTCCGCCCTGGAAGAGGCGCTGCATCGAACCCGGGAAAAAATCAACAGTCTGCGCCAACTGATTCTCAGCCTGCAAAAGTTTTCTGCACTGGACCTCGATTTGGGACGCCTGCGTCGGCCAAGCCGGTTCCTGAAAATACTGGTGGGAACCGTACCCGCTGCCAACTTCAACCAGTTGCAGGGTGCCTTGTCGATGGTTAACTTTGTCATTACCCCTTTTTATTCCGCACAAGGCGTTCAACACGTGCTGATAATCGGTTCCAGCCAGCAACAAAAGGACGTGAAAAAAGTCTTACAGTCGGCTGATTTCAGGGAGGTCAAAATTCCGCCGGCTTTTAGCGGAAGCCCGGCTGAGTTACAGGCAGATTTGAACCAACAGCTTGTTAATACGCGTCACTCTTATGGGGGTATCGAAAAGCAGTTGGCCGATTTGCTGGGCAGCAAACAGGCGCTGTTGCAATCAGCTCATGACCTGCTCTACCTGGCTAAACCCTATGCCAGCCTGGATATGGTGTTAACAGGAAAGGGCGGGCTGGTGTCGTTGCAGGGCTGGGTGCCTGCAGAGCGCCAGCAGGATATACATGAGCAACTGAAAGCCGAGCTGCACCACCCGTTTCATGTCGAATTTACGGATCCGCAGCCGGAAGAGTTCGATACGGTTCCATCGCTGCTTAAACATGGCTGGTTACTGAAACCGTTCCAGAACCTGGTGAATAATTTTGGCATTCCGGCCTATAAAGAAGTGGATCCTACCCATCTGTTTACTTTCAGCTATATCCTGATGTTTGGCATGATGTTTGGCGATATCGGGCATGGCCTGGTGATAGCCTTCGGCAGCCTGCTGTTATGGAAATCCTATCCGGGCTTTACCATCGTGGCGGTCCTGGCTGGGCTGTCGTCGTCATTTTTCGGATTGGCTTATGGTAGCCTGTTCGGTTATGAGCATGTCATTGATCCATTATGGATGTCACCCATGCATGACCCAGCAAGGATTCTAATGGTCGCAGTCGCCTGGGGAGCCGGTTTTATCCTGATTGCCAATGCGCTGTCTATTCGCAATGCCTGGGTTATCGGCCAGATAAAACAGGCCCTGTACAGTGGCCAGGGTGTTGCCGGGCTGCTGTTCTATGTGGGCCTGATCGTGGTGGTTTATCGTTTGGCCTACGCTGGCCCGATGTACACGGCCGAGTGGCTGCTGGTGCTCCTTCCATTTATCGTGATCCTGTTTTATCGATGGCAGTGCGTTAGCGGAAGTCTTTCCGAACGGGTGTTGGTGGTAGCCATCGAAGGCCTGGAGCACATTATCAGTACTATTTCAGGCACGTTGTCTTTTCTGCGGGTCGCGGCATTCAGCCTCAATCACATTGCACTGGCTGCGGCCGTGTTTGCAATTGCCGGCATGATGGATACGACCGGTCACTGGATCACCGTGGTGTTGGGCAATGTTTTTATTATCGTGCTGGAAGGTGCCATAGTGGCCATCCAGTGTCTTCGACTTGAATATTACGAAGGTTTTTCACGCTTTTTCAGTGGCAAGGGAAAGGCCTTTGAACCTTTGAAATTAGGGTCTGTTAAAACCAATTGAATATCCATGAGGAATTGAAATGACTGTGTTAACTGTATTACTTAGCGTGAGCTTTTTTTCCATCATCGGGCTCGGTCTTTACCTGACATTACACCCGCAAAAGCTGATGCCCAATATCCCGAGTTGGGTTAAGAGCAGCGTTATAGTGAACCTCGCATTTTTTGCACTGGGTGTGGCCGGGCTGCTGTTTGTCGGTTTAAATGAAACCATGGCGGCCGCGGAAACCGTCGCTGAAACACGTGAAATCAGTATCGGCCTGGGTTTGGCGCTGATCGGTGTCGGACTGCCGACCGGGTTGGCGACCATTGGTGCGGGTATTGCCGTTAGCTCGGTGGGTTCGGCCTCGTTGGCGGTGATTACGGAAAAGCCGGAGCTATTCGGGCGTACCCTGGTTTATCTCGGGCTGGCTGAAGGTATCGCCATTTACGGCCTGGTGGTCAGTATCCTGTTGCTCGGAAAAATCTGATGGAAATCATTGCCATGGGTGATGCGGCTTTGATGGATGGCTTTGCCCTGTTGGGTATACAGACCTATGTCGGTCAATCCAATGAAGTGATCAATCAGGTATTGCAAGATTTAAAACACAATAAAAAGCGGGCGCTGGTCTTCGTGCAACAGGATTTAATGGATGCTGATATTCCCATGCTGTCACGTTTACGCAACGGCGGCGGTTCGATTCTGATATGTGCCATTCCGCAACTGGATCAGGCGCGCAACTTTCGTCCCGAGGTTGAACAATTGATTGGCCGGGTCATGGGACAACACATGCTGGAGGGCAGTCATGAGCGCTGATAAGGAACAGGTGGTTGCGCTCAAGCAGGCCATTCTCGATCGGGCCAAAACACTGGCGCAGGAACATATTCACCAGGGCAGCATGACCGCTGAAAAAATCCTGCAGGATGCGCGCGATAAAATCAAATTGATGGAACAAAAAGAAATGCTGTCTGCAAAAGTAAAGGGTGACCGTGAATACCAGCGCAAGGTGCAAGCGAGCGAATTACGCATGCAGGCCGAGCAGGATCGCAACCGCTGGGGCCTGGTGCAATCGGTACTGGATTCGGTAAAGCAGCAGATATTTGAAATCTATCATGATAAAGAACGCTATGAAGTCATGTTTCGCAGCCTGTTAAAACAATGTGTCAATGAAATGGGGTCTGTACCGTTGATGGCACATCTCAACAGCCGGGATATAGAACGTTATGCAGGTGACTGGAAAAAGATGGTTGAAGACTGTTGTGGAAAAGAGGTCAATATCAGTCTGTCCGGTAAGACCTGTCATTGCAGTGGTGGCTTCAAGTTGTATTCAGAGTCGGGTGATATGATGCTGGATTATACGTTTGAGGGAATCTTGCAGCGCAAGGACAGTGAACTGCAGCGATTGATTTTCGAACGTCTTTTTTCCACCCGTAAACCAGGAGGGGGAGTCTTCTAATGGGCGAGGTTATCGAAGTCAATGGTCCCATCGTAAGCATTCATCAGCCCGGCATCCGCAATGGCGAGCAGGTCAAGATCGGTGAACTGGGGCTGGTCGGTGAAGTGATTCACATCCGTGAAAAAAACGCTCTGGTGCAGGTTTATGAGTCCACCGAATCGGTACGTCCCGGTGAGCAGGTCCTCGGTCTGGGACACCCGTTATCGGTTGAGCTGGGCCCGGGAATGCTCGGCCAGATTTTTGACGGGGTGCAGCGCCCACTTTATCAAATCATGCAACAAAGCGGTGAAAGTATCAGCCGTGGCCTAGATATTAAAGCACTGGATCGAGCTAAAAAATGGCATTTCATTCCGCATCCAGACCTGCTGGTCGGTAATCACCTGAAAGGAGGGGCAGAACTTGGAACCGTACAGGAAACCGAAACGATTGTTCATCATGTCCTCGCGCCACCGGATTGTGAGGGTGAGATTGTGGAGCATGCCGCGGAAGGCGAATACAGCGTTGAAGAGATCATAGTCAGGGTTAAAGGTCGCAAGGATAGCATTCGTGAGCTTAAAATGTATCACAAGTGGCCCGTCAGGCAGCCGAGGCCTTACCGGTCTCGCAGCAATTCCAATGAGCCATTGATGACCGGGCAAAGGATACTGGATACTTTTTTTCCATTATTAAAAGGGGGCAAAGCTGCGGTGCCCGGGCCTTTTGGTGCCGGGAAAACCATGGTTCAGCAACAGATAGCACGTTGGGCCAATGCCGATATCGTGCTGTACGTGGGGTGTGGAGAGCGTGGCAACGAAATGGTGGACATTCTGCAATCCTTTCCCGAGTTAACCGATCCCCATAGCGGTCGAACCCTGATGGAGCGTACCCTGCTGGTGGGTAATACCTCGAACATGCCGGTGGTGGCGCGCGAGGCCAGTATCTATGTTGGCGTGACCATGGCGGAGTATTATCGTGACCAGGGTTATGACGTGGTGATGGTGGCGGATTCAACCAGTCGCTGGGCTGAAGCCCTGCGCGAGGTGGCCGGGCGACTCGGGCAGATGCCCGTGGAGGAGGGTTATCCCGCCTACCTGGCTTCAAGGCTGGCGGCTTTTTATGAGCGGGCCGGTACGGTCACCAGTTTAAGCGGAGCCGAGGGTTCGGTCAGCCTGATTGGTGCGGTGTCACCGCCGGGCGGGGATTTTTCCGAACCGGTAACCAGCCACACCAAGGAGATCATTCGGACCTTCTGGGCGTTGTCAAAATCACTGGCCGATGCGCGTCATTACCCATCCGTGTCCTGGCTGGAAAGCTTTACCGATTATGCAGATCGTGCGGCTGAATGGTGGGCAGAAAATATCAATGTAAACTGGCAACATCGACGCCAACAGGCACTGGCACTTTTATCCGATGCCGACGAGCTTGAACGTATCGTTAACCTGGTCGGTCCTGAGGCTTTATCCTCCACCCAGCGCTGGGTGCTCGAGTGTACCGATTTGATCAAGGAAGCCGTGTTGCAACAAAGTGCGCTGGACGAGATAGACAGTTATTGCAGTCCCGAAAAACAGTTTGAGTTGCTGGATAGCATGCTCGATTTTTATGAACAGGGGGCGCTGATGGTCGACCTGGGCGTGCCGGTGGAACAATTAAGCGAACTGCCTTTTATCGGCGAGTTGAAACGGCTCAAATCATCGGTGACCAATGATGATTTGACACCCATAGAAAACTACCGGCAGCGTATCCGGGAAACCCTGGACAGGATGCGCGCGGAATACAGTCAACAGCGTGAGGCGGCCGCTCATGAGTGATATTGAATATCGCAGGGTCAGTTCCATCCGTGGTGCTCTGATGTTTGTTAAGGCGGTACCCGGGGTCGCGCTGGGTGACCGCGTGGTAATTCGGGATAAACAAAACCTGCGGCGCAACGGGCAGGTGATAAAAACCTCCAGTGACGTGGTACTGGTACAGGTGTTTGAAGGTACGGATGACCTTGACCTGGAAAATACCTGGGTGCGTTTTCTGGATC
>JANTFY010000151.1 GCA_024763185.1 Gammaproteobacteria bacterium
GCCTATGCCGAGATTACCTTTGATGGCTACGAAGCGCCTTCTATCCTTCAGGTTGAAGGGGCTAAGGATATTGCGGTTGAATTTTATTCCCTATCCAAAACCTATAACATGCCCGGCTGGCGCGTGGGTTTCATGTGCGGAAATCCAACCCTGGTGGCCGCGTTGCAGCGCATCAAATCGTATATGGATTATGGCATGTTCACCCCGATCCAGGTGGCAGCGGTCAGTGCGCTGGATGGCGACCAATCGGTGGTCGACAATATCCGTGAAATGTATAAAAGCCGTCGAGATGTGTTGTGCAATGGTCTCAACTCATTGGGATGGGTGGTGGAGCCGCCCAAGGCGACCATGTTCGTGTGGGCCAAAATCCCGCAACAGTTCAGCCACATGGATTCCCTGGAATTCAGCAAGCTGATGTTGCAGGAAGCCAAAGTGGCCGTCTCACCGGGTATCGGCTTCGGCAATTACGGTGATGATCACGTCAGGTTCAGTCTCATCGAAAATGAACATCGAACGCGCCAGGCCATACGCGGCATCAGGGAGATGTTTCGCAATGCAGAATCAAAAAAATTTTAAGTTTATCTGAGGTACAAAGTGAAACCAGTTTATATAGGTTTATTGGGATTGGGCACCGTCGGTGGTGGTACAGCCCGGGTATTGTCAAACAATGCGGCCGAAATAGCCCGCCGAGCCGGGCGTGAAATCAAGTTATTACATGCGGCCGCGCGTGGATTGAAAGGTCAAATACCGCAGGGAGCCGAACAAGCCACGATAACGGAAGATGGGTTCGAAGTTGTGAATAATCCCGATGTCGATATCGTGGTTGAATTAATTGGTGGCGATTCGCCTGCCCGTGAGTTGGTGTTGCAAGCCATTGAAAATGGCAAACACGTGGTAACTGCCAACAAGGCATTGATTGCCAAACATGGTAACGAGATTTTTGCCGCCGCCCAGAAAAAAGGGGTCGTAGTAGCATTTGAAGCTGCGGTCGCAGGCGGTATCCCGATTATCAAGGCTATTCGTGAAGGCCTCAGTGCAAATCATATAAACTGGATTGCCGGTATTATCAACGGCACCGGTAATTTTATCCTGACCGAGATGCGCGACAAAGGGCGTGATTTTGATGATGTGCTAAAGGAAGCCCAACAACTGGGTTATGCAGAAGCCGATCCTACCTTTGATGTCGAGGGTATCGATGCGGCGCATAAATTATGCATATTGTCATCCATTGCATTTGGTGTGCCGCTGCAGTTTGACAAGGTGTATACCGAGGGCATCAGTAAGATTTCTCAGGATGACGTGACTTTTGCCGCTCAACTGGGGTACCGGATTAAACACCTGGGCATTACCCGTGTCACTGAACAAGGTATCGAGATGCGCGTGCACCCGACCCTGATTCCGGAAAAACGCCTGATTGCCAATGTGGATGGGGTGATGAATGCGGTACTGATCCTGGCCGATAAACTGGGGCCGTCGCTGTATTACGGTGCGGGAGCAGGTGCTGACCCTACCGCATCGGCGGTCGTCGCTGACATTGTTGATGTCACCCGCTCGCTGACCACCGATCCGGATAACCGTGTGCCACACCTGGCCTTCCAACCGGGTCAAATCAACGATACGCCTGTGCTATCGATGGATGAGGTGGAAACCGCTTATTATCTGCGTATGAAGGCCCAGGACAAACCCGGTGTCATGGCGGATATCACCCGTATCATGGGAGAAGGCGGCATCTCGATTGAAGCCATTCTGCAAAAAGAACCGGCGCAGGACGATGCCGTGGCAACCATTATTCTGTTAACCCAGCGTATTAAGGAAGCGCAGATGAATCGGGCCATAGCTGCGATTCAGCAACTGGACTCGATCAGCAGCGAGGTTACCCGTATCCGCGTGGAAAGCCTGGCCGCGGACTGATGGATCGTTATATTCGTTGTAAGAAAAAAGGCTGCGTGATGCAGCCTTTTTTTTTGTGGAGTTCTGCGTTATCAGGCCCTAATCAAGAAAAGCCAGGATTTCTTTTTCGATATCCTGTTTATCGATAACGGTGGACTGGCAAATGGGTTTGTCAAACAGGTTATTGATGACAGCAGGTATTTTAATATGGGCGGTTGCCGCAATCGATTTGAGGGCATCGATATCATGCGCATCCTTTTTGCCGGTTAGAGCGTTATCAATCACCGGTGAGAATTTGGTCCATTCGGCGGTCGAGTAAATAATCGACTTTAGCGGCTTGTCGCGGCAGCTGTCATGGACCTTGAAACAGGTCGCAGTATGCGGATCCATTAAATAACCTTTTGCAAAGGTTTGTTTGAGGTATTGCTTGCCATCCTCATCGTTACAGTAATCGGCGCAGAAATGTTGTTTGAGGGCATCATGTTCTGTTTCGCTTAACTGGTAAAACTGTTGTTCATTGAGTTGAGTCATCAGTTCTTTTGTTCTTTGCGCACCAAATAGATCAAACAGAATACGTTCAATATTGGAAGAAATGAGTATATCCATCGCAGGTGATGTGGTGTTGATCAATGGGCGCTGGGTCAGGTCGTAGCGACCCGTGTTGATCAGGGAGGTCAATACATTGTTTTGGTTGGAGGCGATGAGAATTTTTTCCACCGGCAGGCCCATTTTCCAGGCGTAATAGGCGCCCAGGGCGTTGCCGAAGTTACCACTGGGCACATTCAGGTAAACCTTTTCCCCGAACGTAATCGCTTTCTGGCGAACCAGTTCAAGGTAGGAATGGATATGGTAAATAATCTGGAAGATGATACGCCCGAAATTGACGGAATTGGCCGCCGATAACGAGATGCCGTTTTGTTGCAAAGTCTGTTTGAAGGTTGCAGATCCGAGCAGGCGTTTTAAGGCATTCTGGGCATCATCAAAATGACCGTGTATGCCAATAACTTTCAGATTATCAGCATCTTCGGTCACCATTTGCAGACGCTGTACATCGGAAGTGCCACCATCCGGATACAGGCAGGCGACGCGAACATTGGCGCGGTTTTTAAAGGTTTCCAGAGCGGCCGGGCCGGTATCACCACTGGTCGCGGCCAGAATCAGGTACTGTTCATTCCGTTGTTGTGCTATCGATGATAGCAGCAGTCCGAAAGGTTGCAGGGCCATGTCCTTAAAAGCACGTGTCGGGCCATGATAGAGCTCGCTGACGTATAAATCGTCGTCAACCTTGACGACAGGCACGGGATTGGCCGGATCATCAAACTGTTCATATAAGCTGATGGCCTGTTCAATGACTTCGTTGTCGATATCGATGGCGAACAGTTTTAACAGATCGCCTGCCAGCTCCTTGTAATGACTGGACAAATGCGACTGTAAAAACACATTGGAAAGTCGCGGCAGCGATTCGGGGCTGTATAAGCCCCCGAAAGAGGCAATGGGATTCAGGATGGCATGAGAAAAAGAGACGGTTTGGGCATGTGAACCATCATTGCCACGGGTTTCGATAAATTTCATGTAATTGGCTCTGCCAGAAAAATGGGGCGTATTATAACGGTTAATACCTATTGCGGAAGTGCTGCCCAAATCAAAAAAGGCAGGTAATAACGCAGATACGAGTCAGCTGAAGCACTTTTTACGCCAAAATTTGCAGTTTGGCTTCTGTTAGTGGCAAAACATGCGTAAAATTGGACGATTTAATCAGCGGTCTCTAGCGGGCCTGAACCTGGATCACTAATCAAACTGCCATGAAACCTGAAACCCCTGTTAATCTGCTGGATCTCGATCGCTCGGCGATGCAGCAGTTTTTTGAGTCTATCGGCGAAAAACCGTTCAGGGCAAAGCAGGTCATGCAATGGATTCATCAGCGCGGGATAACCGATTTTGATCTGATGACGGATCTATCCAAGGCGCTGCGTGCCAAGTTACAGGAGAAGGCGACCATAAAATTGCCGGAAGTCACGATTGACCAGCTATCTGCGGATGGCACCCGCAAATGGTTGTTACACATGGATGGGGTAGAGAATGCCGTCGAATGCGTGCTGATCCCGGAAGATAACCGCATGACCCTGTGTATTTCCTCCCAAGTGGGTTGTACCCTGAATTGCTCTTTCTGTTCCACCGCCAAGCAGGGGTTTAACCGCAACCTGCGTACCGCGGAAATTATCGGCCAGTTGTATCTGGCGCATCACGCGCTGGTGAAGGATGGTTTTGAGAATGGCATCACCAATGTCGTGATGATGGGCATGGGTGAACCCTTGCTGAATTATGATGCCGTGATGTCTGCACTCAATATCATGTGTGATGACTATGCCTATTGCCTGAGTAAACGTCGTGTGACTATCAGTACGGCCGGTGTGGTCCCTGCAATTAAGAAATTGAACCAGTCTACCGATGTCAGCCTGGCAGTATCATTGCATGCGGCCAACGACGAGTTACGCGAACAACTGGTTCCGATCAATAAAAAATACCCAATCAAGCAGCTTCTTGATGCCTGTAAAGATTATGTAAAAGGTCACAATCGACGCCGTATCACATTTGAATATGTTATGCTCAAGGGCATCAATGACAGCCTTGAGCATGCTCGCGAACTGGTGAAAATTCTCAAGCCGATTCCGAGCAAGTTGAACCTGATACCGTTTAATCCATACCCCAATGCGATCTATCAATGTTCTGATCGAAAAACCATCGACCAGTTTCGGGATTATGTCATGAAAAACGGCATTATCACGGTCACGCGTAAAACACGCGGCGAGGATATCGACGCGGCTTGTGGCCAACTGGTTGGCCGGGTTAAAGACAGGAGTCGCAGAAGTCATAAACACCAGATTTCAATCAAAAACCTGACAGGGCAGCTGAATGCAACGAATTAGTATTATCGGAATAGTTGGACTGTTTTTAACGGCCTGTGTCACCGTAAACGAAGGTCTGAGCCAGGATGAAAAAGCCAGTAAAATAAATGTCCAACTGGGCATCGGCTATTACCGCCAGAACAATCTGGAAATGGCCAATGAAAAACTGTTGAAAGCACTTGATCAGGATCCAAAATCATCACAGGCACATTTTGCCTATGCCGTTTTACAGAATCGTTTTCTGGATAAGGAAAAAAGCGAATTTCATTTCCGCAAAGCGATAGAGCTTGATCCTAAAAATTCAGAAGCGCTGAATAGTTTTGGCGCCTACCTGTGTAATGAGGGTAAGATCGAGGAATCTGACCGGATGTTCATGCAGGCAGTCAAGAATCCGCTGTATAAATCCCCAGAAGTAGCCTACACCAATGCGGCTGTCTGTCACCTCAAGGCCGAAACCCCGCAGTTGGACAAAGCCCGCGAATACCTGCAACGTGCACTGGCGGCAAGGAATAACTACTTGCCGGCATTGATCAATATTGCTGAGCTCAGTTTCAAAGAAAAAAATTACGAACTGACCCAGCTCTACCTCAATCGCTATCATCTGGTCACTCAACCGACTGCGCGTAGTTTATGGCTGGATATCCGTATTGCACTTGAGCAGGGAAACAGCTCCAGGGCAGCTGAGCTTGCGGATAAACTAAGAACTGATTTTGCCGATTCAACCGAATATCAATCCTGGTTAGCTTTAGAAAAATGAGTGAAAACGCACACGCTGCCGAAATGCAATCTTCGGGCCATCAGGGTCCGGGTGAACGATTACAGGCGGCAAGAATCGAAAAAGGCCTGACGCTTGAAGATGTCGCCAATAAAATGCATCTTTCCGTGGGCATACTGTCCAGCCTGGAACAAAATAATTTTGAAGACATTACCGCACCTATCTTCGTAAAAGGTTACTTAAGGTCGTATGCCAGAATCGTCAATATTGCCGAAGACGATATTATTCAACACTATTCCGGTTACTGTCCGGATTGTGATCCACCCATTTCATCGACCAGCAATACCTCGGCTGATCTGAATTCTGACGATAGCAGGGTGAAATGGTTTACCTGGCTGGTGATAATCGGCTTGGCGGCCTTACTGATCATCTGGTGGTGGAACCGTTACCAGCAGCCTGCTGAAACCTTGAGCCTGGATACAACCGAGTCCTTAGAAACGCTAAAACTGGCCACACAAGAAACAGAGAAGGAGCCCG
>JANTFY010000152.1 GCA_024763185.1 Gammaproteobacteria bacterium
CAGATATCACTGTAGACTCTACGTCCTTTCGTGCTGAAAGCATATAACTCATTGTATTCTATTTCTTTTTTGAACAAGTCCAGGTCGTCATGTTGAGTCACATCGGCCCATTCATGGTAATCCAGCCCAGCCCTGCGCAGTAATTTGTCCTGTAGTTCAAATCCGAGAGGTTTTATCAAGTGCAAATGACAGCCGGTATTGGCTGCCAGCCGAATAATATTACCTGTATTAGGCGGGATTTCCGGCTCAAATAGAATTATATGCAGCATTATGAATGAATAGTTGGGTATTTCTTGAAATATATCAGTATTTGACTAATATTTATAATAATCACAATAGGTTATGTAACTTATTTTAAGCTGTCTCTAGGATTTTGATAAATCGCACGAGGAATACTTCATCCAGTAGATCCGTTTGCGGGGTTTTGATCCCTATTTTCACATTGCTATTGGCTGATTCTTCAGGCTTGTAACTGATATGAGAGACCAAAGCTGTTGTGAAGGATTATAAAAAGCGAGCCAGTTACGCAAATTGATCTATAAAAACAGATTATTAAAGTCAGCAAATAAATAGAAAATTAAGGAATATCCAAATGTTTGGGTTTTTATCTACCAAAGCCAAAAATGTTCAGGTCGGTGTTGATTTCATGCCAACCGGCGTGGCCGTGATTGATGTGTTAACCGACAAAAACCGATATGGACAGGTCAGGCATAGTGATTTTTTACCTGCGGTTGGTATGGCTGATCAAACAAGGGTCCTGCATGAATGGGTTGATCAGCATGATCTGAGAGATGCGGCCTGTAACTCGTTAATTGCCAAACATGATGTGCAACAGTTGCAACTGGAAAAACCGGCCGTGGACGATGATGAGTTATTACAGGCGGTCAGCTGGAAGATCAAGGATCTGATAAATTTTGATGCACAAAATGCCGTTGTCGACGTGTTTCAGTTACCACCATCCCCAAAAAACCCGGCGAGCTATATCAATGCCGTGGTGGCAAATGAATCAGTCGTGCAAACATACGTGGACAGTATTAAACAATGCAACCTGGACCTTAAAGTTATCGATGTGCATGACCTGGTCGGAAAAAACCTGAAGGATGTGAAGGATGCTCAGCAGACCATGGCGCTGCTGCAATTTACAGACAATGATGGCCTCATGACGATCTATCATGAGCAGGACCTGTATGTGGCCCGGGATTTTAAAATCGGGTTGCTGGATATTGAGTCCACCCTGCAGGATGACGATGAATCCCTGTATGAAAACCTGCTGCTCGAACTGCAACGTTCCATGGATTATTTCGAAAGTATGTACGGTATGGGTCCTATCAGGAAGATGCTGATATTTCCACAAACCGCAGGTACCGAAAAAATGGCGATGTATCTGCAAAATTACGTGGGTTATGAGTTGGATTTTACCCAGATTAAAATGCAGGACCCGGAAAAACAGATGAACAAACATTGTTTTGCCGCCTACTGTGCGGCGTTGCGTGAGGCCTCTTGATGCTGGATCAGTCGATAAACCTATACCAGGACCGTTTTAAGGAAAAGAAAATCCTGTTGTCGGCAAATCATATGCTGATTATTACCGCGCTGACGCTACTGGGACTGTTTGGATCAGGAATATGGATAAATCAGCAGCATCAGCAGGCATTAGCAGAAAACGCCCAACTGCAGGCACAAAAACAGCGCACTACCGAACAGTTGGAAAATACCAAAAAAAGGCTGGAAAGGCTTTTAGCCGATAGTGATATCGACCAGCAATTAAACCGGGTTTCGCATGATATTTCAGTGCGCAAAAAAATGATCGATTTCGTAGCCAATAACCAGTTCGGTTCGGGTGAAGGTTTTTCCGATAGCCTGGGACGATTATCCGAGATTCGGATACAGAATGTCTGGCTGGATGCGATTTCACTGGCGGATGACTTCGTCAAGCTTTCTGGTAGTGCCTTGAGTGCTGAAAAAGTGCCTGAGTATTTCAATTCGTTTCGTAATAAAAAATTATTTAACGGCCGCGAATTCGATATATTTGAGCTAGATCGAAAAAAAGAGCGCAGTTGGAAGATCGATTTTATTATTGCCAGCAGGACGTCCGTTAAAGATGACTAAACAGTTCGCCGAATATGCCGAAAAGATGCATGCCATGTCTGTGCGTGAACGGCTGTTGATAATAGTAACGATAGTCGCTTTGCTGATTTTTATCTGGTGGAATTTTTACGCTGAACCTCGTCTGGCGAAAACGGATCAATTTGCTATTCAGAATGCGGCTTTAAGGCAGGAAAATAATACGTTAACAGTAACGGTTGATGAAATGAATCGGCGCATTAACCAGGGAGTCAACCAGACCAAGCAACAGCAGCTGCAGTTGCTCAGCAACGAGTTAAAAACGGTGAATGATATTCTCAGGCAAATGACACTGGAATTGATAGAGCCGGATGAAATGTTTGAATTGATGCAGCAACTGATCTTCGCCGAATCAAATTTGAAACTAACCACACTAAAGCGAAAACAGGTGATGCCCGCATTCAGTATAGAAGAGGGTTCGGATGAGCAGCCAGAGATTTACCGTCATGTCATGCAAATGCAATTTGAGGGCGCTTACCTGGACATCTTGAACTATATATCTCGACTGGAACAAACCGAGTGGAAACTGATCTGGGATAGTATTTCATTGAAAACAACCGAGTATCCCGTGGTGCAGGTTGATATCGAAATATCCACCTTAAGCGGCCATGAACACTGGGTGGGGTTATGATGAAATTAATCCTGTCAATCGTTTGCAGCATGCTGGTGTTACAGATCAATGTGGCAGCTGCCGAGTTTTATGACCCCATGCGTCCGCCCCCCTATGCTTTGAATAAACTTCGCCTGGAGCAAAGCAAAAAAAACGGACCGGTTAAGAAAGCACCGGGTAGCGAGGTGAAAAAAGCAACCTGGGTATTGAGTTCAATCCTGTTTTCCAGTCAGCGCCAGCACGCCATCATCAACAACCGCCTGGTAAAAAAAGGGGATGTCATACGCGGTGCCAAATTGATCCGTGTTAAACCGGACAGTGTGCGCCTGTTGGCTAAAGGAAAAATCATTGATTTGAGCTTGCGCAAGGCGAACCAATCAATCAAGAAATCTCTACCTGAGAGAAAATTATGATAACAAATGCAAGCACCGGGCCTATCTGGACAAAACAGATATTACTGGGTTTATCGGTATTGATGCTGTCGGCCTGTGCCAGTCAGCTAACACTGGATAGAAGTGAGCAGACCCGTCAGTCCATACGTGATGAAATGGAGCTGGCCAGCAATCAGCTACCTGCTGAGGATATTGCTGCCCCGGCTGACATTATGGATGAGTTAATGCCGGCATCGGGTATTTCCATCCCTGGCCTGCAACAGATCGAAAAACCCGAGCAGCGTTTCGATATCTCGGTGGCAAATGCACCGGCCGATGTGTTCTTCATGAGCCTGGTTGCCGATACCGATATCAATATGGTGGTTCATCCCAGTGTCTCAGGAACCATTAGCCTGGATTTAAAAAAGGTGACGGTCGCGGATGTGTTGAATCTGACCCGTGAAGTGTACGGTTATGAGTACCAGAGTACCGACAAGGGTTATATTGTGTTGCCGGCCAGAATTCAGTCCAGGATTTTTCACGTCAATTACCTGAACATCAGTCGCGATGGTCAGTCGAGCATGACGGTAAGCTCAGGCCAGATCGCTTCCACGGAATTAGACAATGGTTCGAATGGGGATGATAACAACAGCTCATCCGGTGGTAGCAGAACGGCCCAGTCGAGCAGTATACAAACTACCAGCAAGGCGGATTTCTGGTCCAATCTATTGGCGACCTTAAATGCCATCGTCGGCCAGGGTGAAGGTCGGTCCGTGGTGGTAGATCAGCATTCCGGGCTGGTTGTGGTCAGGGCGATGCCAGGAGAATTGCGTGACGTGGAGGCTTACCTCGACAGCGCCCAGGAAAACCTGCAGCGTCAGGTCATACTGGAAGCGAAGATAATCGAGGTGCGTTTAAATGACAGCTTTCAGTCGGGCATTGACTGGGCGGCATTATCCGAGTCATCCGGGGATCGGGCATTTATGGGTATAACTGGCTTGCAGAATGGCAGGGCTGGGCTAATCAACAGTGCAGGAGAACTTGATTCGACAGCGGCATTAAGCGGCCTGACCGATGAGGCTTTTGGAAACCTGTTTGCCTTGGGCGGCGCCACTGATGATTTTGGTGTATTACTGCGCTTGTTGGGCACCCAGGGCGAGGTACAGGTTTTATCCAGTCCACGAGTTTCCACGGTTAATAATCAGAAGGCCGTCATCAAGGTGGGCTCGGACGAGTTTTTCGTTACCGAGATATCATCGGATACAACCTCTGGTGTCAATTCCACAGTCGTAACTCCGGATATTACTTTGACACCATTCTTCTCGGGTATTGCGCTTGATGTAACGCCGCAGATAAGCCAGGAAGACCAGGTGATTTTGCACATTCATCCGAGTGTCAGCGAAGTGACTGATCAAACTAAAAGTATCACCGTCGGTGGACAGGTTCAGCAGTTGCCTTTGGCATTAAGTACGGTACGGGAATCGGATTCAGTGGTTAAAGCCCTGAGTGGCCAGGTCGTGGTGATCGGTGGCCTGATGCAGAACAAAACAGCCAATGATGATGCCGCTGTGCCAGGAGTCAGTGAAGTTCCATTTATTGGTAACCTGTTCGGCCAGAAACGTAAAGTGAATTCGCGCAGCGAGCTGGTTATTTTATTGAAACCCATCGTCGTCAACAGCTCCAGGACATGGTCTTCTTACATCCGAAAAAGCCAGCAAAGAATCAACCGCCTGCAGTCGTCACCATCTACCCCTACCCGCAATGAATAGTGAGTCTGTTAATGTATGAGCAATATTATGGTCTGTCAGAAAAGCCGTTTAGCCTGACGCCGGATACAGAATTCTATTTTCAAAGCATGACGCATCAGCAGGCGTTGAATGTATTGATGGTCGCACTGGATAGTGGCGATGGATTTATCAAGCTGACCGGTGAAGTCGGAACCGGAAAAACCCTGTTATGCCGGAAGTTGCTGGACGAACTCGATGAACATCATAAGACGATTTATATTCCCAACCCGCATATGAGTTGTGATGCCCTGCTTAAAGCCGTGATCGATGAAATGGGCCTCGAACAAAAAGTTGATCGTGCAGACTATCTGTCCAGTATCAATCAACAATTGATTAACAATGCCCGGCAGAATTTTAAAACGGTTATATTACTGGATGAGGCGCAATCTCTACCGGTAGAGAGTCTGGAAGCTATCCGCCTGTTGAGCAACCTGGAAACAGGCAAGAAAAAACTGGTACAAATTATCCTGTTTGGCCAGCCGGAACTCGATAGCAAACTGGATGATAAATCGATTAGACAGTTGAAACAGCGTATTGTACATGCCAGCCAGCTACAAAATCTCTCCCTGCAGGCCTTGAAGCGCTACGTTGAACACCGACTGGATTCGGCGGGCTATTGTGGACCGGCCCTTTTTTCTGACCGGGCCATTCGCTTGCTTTACAAAAAAAGCCGTGGTATCCCACGACTGATTAACCTGTTATGCAATAAGGCTTTGATGCTGGCCTATTCAAGCGGGTCGTTCCATGTCAATGACGGCCTTGTCAAAAAGGCCGCACGGGATAGTCAGCAGGTTTCACGCGGTGCGCTGTCAAAATTAAAAGCAGTCAGCCAGATTGGAGCAGTGGTTGCATTCGCGCTTCTAGTTCCCCAGTGGACGCAGATGCTGTCATGAGTGTCATTAACAGTGTTCTGAAGGACCTCGAAAGCAAACCCTCATCATTTACCCCGCTTGATGTTGCCGAGCTGTCGGTTGAAAAGCGATCAGCTCGTTTTAGCTACAGTCATCGGGTGTTGGTGATCCTTGTGGTGTTACTGTCAGTGGTGGGTATCTGGTTTGCTAACAACAATGA
>JANTFY010000153.1 GCA_024763185.1 Gammaproteobacteria bacterium
ATAAAGACTATCTTTTCAATAAATTCTGAAATATTACAAGACGTTTTCGTTTTTGATGTCTATACTGGTAAGGAAGTTATAAATAATCGAAAAAGTGTCGCTTTGGGCTTGATTTTACAGGACTTTTCACGCACTCTTACCGACCAGGACGTGGAAAAAACAGTAACGGAAGTCCTGCAAATACTCGAAAAACAACATAATGCAGTCTTGAGGTAAAACGTATGTCACTGACCAAAGCTGATATGGCCGAAATGCTGTTTGATGAGCTTGGTCTCAACAAACGAGAGGCAAAAGAGATTGTTGAACATTTTTTCGAGGAAGTGAAAGTAGCACTGGAAACCGGTCATCAGGTGAAACTGTCCGGTTTTGGAAACTTTCTGACTCGCTCAAAAGCGGAAAGGCCCGGAAGAAATCCCAAAACAGGGGAAGAGATTCCGATATCTGCCAGAAAGGTTGTTACATTCAGGCCCGGACAAAAACTAAAAATAAGAGTTGAGGCTTATGCTGGAAGCCAGCAATAATAACGAACTACCTGTTATCCCCGGAAAACGCTACTTCACCATCGGTGAAGTAGCCGAATTATGTGACGTAAAACCTCATGTTTTACGTTATTGGGAGCAGGAGTTTCCACAACTCAAACCGGTTAAACGACGGGGAAATCGACGTTATTACCAACGTCATGATGTACTGCTAATCCGTCAAATCCGTTCCCTGTTATATGATGAAGGTTTTACCATCGGTGGCGCCAGGCAAAGACTGGAAGGCGATGATGCCAAGGATGATGTCAATCAAAGCCAGCAGATCATCAAACAAACTTTAGTTGAACTTGAAGAATTGCTTCAAATCCTGAAGCGATAGGTTTAAAATTCCCATCCTTTTCAATCGGGGCGTAGCGCAGCCTGGTAGCGTACCTGCATGGGGTGCAGGTGGTCGGAGGTTCAAATCCTCTCGCCCCGACCATTTTATTTTCCAGTTATCATCACTACTCTTGTTCTAAGCTGTCGATGAGACAGTTTCCAGAGGCAAAGGGATCGGGTAAGTCGATCCTGAACACTGATATTTAATACGACAGACCTTCCGCTCGAGATATAATAATCAATAAAGACTGAGCAGAGCATGTAACATGTTAACTATAGACGGTATTCACTGTGAACTGGATTTTGATGCTCAAGGTAAGCAGTTTGGCAGTATTGACCTGCGCTTCTCAAACAATGAATTTGCTTTCAGTAAAATACCGGTTCCAGTTGTAGTCATCAAAAATGGGCCAGGTCCTACTTTACTGCTGACTGCTGGAAATCATGGAGATGAGTATGAAGGCCAGGTTATTCTGCGTCGCTTAATACATGAAATCGAATTGGAAGATTTTACAGGGCGACTGATTATTCTGCCGGCATTGAACTACCCGGCTGTGCTTGACAATTCGCGTATCTCGCCGCTGGATCAGGGCAACATGAATCGAAGTTTTCCAGGTATTGAAGGTGGTTCACCCACCTCGGCCATTGCGCACTTTGTCAGCAGTCGTATCTTACCGCTGGCGGATGCTGGCATAGATTTACACTCTGGGGGAACGACTGCTTACTACCTGCCATCCACTTTTCTTTGTACTACGAATAATACTGAATTGATGCACCAAAACCTGGCGATGGCTGAAGCCTTTAATGCGCCTTTTACTTATATCGTGCGTGGTGAGAATTCAGCCAGTGGTTTTGATCCAACTGCTCATGTCCGTGGCATTCCCTTTATCTCCTGTGAACTCTATGGCGGCGGCAACGTTGACGTGAATGCTACACAGATCGGTAGTGCCGGGGTTAAAAATGTGATGCAACAGATGGGAATGATTTCAGAACAATCCGAATGTGATATGCAGACACGTTTCCTCAATGGAATCGATGGCAGCTATACGCTGAGTGCCTCATTCGCCGGTCTCTTTGAGCCTTATCATGAAATGGGTGATGAAGTTAAGGCAGGTGATATTGCTGGCCAGTTATATTCTGTGGAAGAGGTTGAACGAAAACCCCTGGAACTTGAATTTGAAAAAGCCGGCATAATTATGGCCCGACGTAACGGGGCCCGGGTTATACGGGGAAGTCACTTGTTTATGGTCAGTGCTGCAATGTCAAGGGATGAGGTATTGAATTTAATGTAATCCCCACGAAGCGGCTTTCCAATTAGTGTTAGCTGGCACTGGTAAATCTACCAACCCAAGTTAATTTTTCAGCGAATTATTAACCGTAAGATTGACCCAGTGGCCCAAGTAACCCAGCGCCGCGGTTTTTTGGAACCTGGGTGATATTGCGTAACTCTCGGCTTTTGGTAACCAGTTTTTGAACTATGGGCATCAGGATGACTTCTACGGCCTGGATAATTTTCCCACCGGGTACCACCAGGGTGTTATTACGGCTTAAGAATGAGCCAGGAAGACGCTGCAACAGGTCAGGAAAATCCGGTAGATCGATATTTTGGAAATGTACAATCAGGATACATTCGTCCAGCGAGGGTTCATCCCGGATTGAAAAGGGATCGGACGTGTCCACCACTGCTGCTAATTGCATATTGATGTGTGTGCGTGAAAATTGCGGTGTTATGTGCTGCACATAATCCTGCATACGCTGTAATATCACTTTGCGCACAGCTTTACGGGAATACCCACGTAATGAGGTATCACGTTTGATTTTTCGTATCCATTCAAGGTTAACGTTGGGAACCATGCCGATCAGAAGATCGGGATAACTAGAAATATCGATATCGTCCTGGATAGCGGCGCCATGTAATCCGCGGTAAAGCAGTAAATCCGTGTCGCTGTCCAGTTCCTGCCATGGCGTTAAGGTGCCGGATTTCTGTCCCCAGTTGGCGGCAGCCTTCTTGGTATGTAAATAATAGCGATACATGCCGGTACCGGTGGCAGCATATTGAAATAACAGGCTTTCAAGCTTGTCCAGGTGGTTTGCCTCTGGATTGAAATGCGTCAACACTTCATCTTGCGTGCTCGCCTCTTTGTTCTTCTGCTTCATCTCCTTGCGGGTATAACGATGAAAAGCATTGCCTTGAATATATGCCGCTTTTACCCGTTCCCGAAAAAAAATATGTTCAAACGCCCGGCTTATGGCCGAGCTACCCGAACCGGATGAACCGGTAATTGCAATAATGGGGAATTCTTCAGACATAAAGATTTTACTCCGTAGCGCTTTGCAACGTTTTCGGATACTAGCATATTCCCCTTGAAACTTAAGGGATATCGATCAGGTTAGCGGGTATTAATGCTGAAGGGAGGTAATTTTAATCCGGCAAAGTCGATGTAAAAATAACCTGGTAGGTGTATCTTGTTTGTCAGGACCTAGGCCAAAAAAATATACACGAGCGTTGAGGCCGCCATTACCCCCAAAATTATTATCACCCAGTCTGAAGCAGAATAGCGACTGCGGGTTTCATTATTTTCTGTGTCCTGATGAATTTTGAGAAAATTCTGTAAATCTTCATGGCTAATATGACCGGAACTGGATAATTTTCTAAGCAGCTGAGACCTGATCTCCAAGTATTGCGTTCTATCCAATAAACCGTTGGCATAGGTTTTGACCAGTACACGTAAGGGCGAATTTGACAGGGTCATCAGCGAAATTTCTGGGCATTTATCTGCTTATCCAGGCTTTGTAAACGAGGATGGTCAGGGAAAAACTTCAAACCCGTCTGGATATATTCAGTCGCTGTTACAAAATCACTTTGTGCCAGGTATTTTTCCGACTCAGACAGATAAAGTTCCGCGAGTTTGCTGTCTTTTAACAGATAATGTTTGGGATCCACGCGCTTGAGCAGGGGCAGGACTGTTGTCAGGTCTTCACCGGATTCAGTTTTAATCAGTTTCTTAGCCTTAACGTAACGATTAAACAAGGAGATCAGGTTGGTCATCAGGCGATCTTTCTGTTCCTTGATTTGTTCTTCAATGGATGACAGGGCGACAGAGTCTGGATAATGCTGTTTGGCCTGATTTAACAGCTCGATAGCTTGGGGATAATCGTATAAACCATCTTTGGGTCGGAAGACGGTTTTTATTCGGTCACGATAGAAGGTAATGATCTCACGGCGTAATCCAACCGACAATATCTGTTGTTGATCTTTACTCACCTGGTCGAGACTCCAGATGGTTTCAATCATTAAAGCCTTGTCACCCGCTTTTATACGATCAATTTTATCGTATAAAGCCTGTTCTTCGCGAAATTTTAGAAATGGCTTATAGCCTGCACCTGCACCAATAATAGCGATGAAAAGCGCACCCAGTAAAATCTGCCGTGAATGGGATTTTTTCAATCGAATACCATCGAGAAACTTGTCCACGCTGGCTATTCGGTCTTCTCTGTTTACAGTCAGGGCCTTAATCAGGGTGCGTTGCTGACGTCGATCCAGTCCCTTGATGGCCTTGGGCTTAATGCCCAGTTCCTTTATTTTGGGGGCAGCCACCTTGTTATAGGGGTGTTTTCCACCAGCCAGCAATTGATAAGCAACACAGGCCAGCCCATAGATATCATCACGTGGATCCGGGTTCATGCCAGCAAACATTTCAGGGGTGGCATAGGCCGGGGTGACAGCGCTCAATTTACCGGGGTCGAACATGGTCTTTTCGTTTTCCTCACCGGCCACGGTACTCGCCCTGGCGATACCAAAGTCGAGCAGCTTGACGGAACCATCGTTGAGCAGAAAACAGTTGCCAGGTTTAAAATCGGAATGAATCAGCTTTTTTTCATGGGCGTAGGCCAGGCCATGGCACAGTTGTTCAATGATATGAAGAGCCTGATCGGTTTTCAGGGGTTTTTGTGCAAGCTCCTTGATTAACCGGTTCAGCGGCTTACCCTGCAGATACTCCATGGTCATGAACACCGTATCACCATCACGGTCAAAGTCATAAACCGTGGCAATGTTGGGGTGTGCCAGTCGTTGCGCTTTACTCGCTTCCCGTTGCAAAGCAATAAAGGATCCGGAGTATTTTTTGAACGCGTCGGTCAATACCTTGATGGCGACATAAGGGTCCTTGTCCTTGGCTTCTACCTTGAGTAAGTCCTTGGCCTTGAATACCACACCCATGCCACCCTGGCCAAGACGTTCCAGCAAAACAAAGCGGTTCTTCAGGGTAACGCCGGGGCCCAGGTTTTCGTGTTTGGTTTTGGCTGCTTTGGGCACGGGAATGGAAGTCGGGTTACTCTCTTCGGTTATGTCATCATCCAGGGAGATGTCATCATTTTTTTGTGCTGACTGGCGGTAATTCAGGTCGGTGACCGGTTTGGCGGTATCGGTTCTGATGATGACGGTCTGGTCGGCCATATCATCCGATTTACCCGGTGTTTCTGACAGATCGGTGACATGCAGTGTTTTATCTTCATTAAAATAGGAAATGTCTGTGGAAGCCTGGCTACCTCTTAAAGTGGTATGGATACTGATTTCCGAGACCGTCTTGGAAAGATTTTTAAACTGTTCATCATTCAGTTTGTCGAGAGTGTAAAGCTGTTGCAGATATGCGAGGGTTGCGGAACTGCTATCGTGCGTGGCATGGAATATCGAGGTCAGCCCTTCTTCCATATCCTTGCGGCTGAGTATGCCGGAAAGATAGTCATCAATAATCGATTCACATATTTCAGACATTCTGTGCCTCAATATCTGCTTTTACCAGTACCACGGTGCAGTTGTCAGTGCCACCGACTTCCAGAGCGGCATCAATCAGAATCTGGTTCAATTGATCCAATGTTTTATCGGAGCTGTTCAACAAACTGGCAATTTTATCATCAGACAAATCTTTATAAAGGCCGTCAGAGCATAAAATAAAAAGATCTTTCTCCTTTATCTCATAATATTCCATATCGATTATCAGATTCGCATCGATGCCAATGGCATTAAGTACCACGTTGGCAGCGGGATGGGCTTCGGCTTCTTCTGCTTTGAGTTTACCCATGCGAACCAGTT
>JANTFY010000154.1 GCA_024763185.1 Gammaproteobacteria bacterium
AAGTGTTACCCGGGCTCCTGGTCAGAATGGGGAAATTGCGATGACACCCCCATTATCCAGGATGAAGACCCGTTTGCCTACGATGAAGACTGATCGTTGCATCGGCAAATAGGCACGGACAGACTAAACACTTGAAATAGAACACGGGTGGAATTGAGACACCATCACGGTATTTTACTGCCCGGGCATTTTGTTATAGATGGGTTACTTACCCGCATGCCATTTCTCAAATCATCTTTTTTAGCCCTGAATTTTCAGGGTTAATCATTGGCATTGTGTTACCTGTTCAACAGTGAAGACATCGCGACGATATTGGACTAATGCTCCCAATGCGGTTATTACTATCACTCTCAAAACGATAAAGCGGGTGTGCCATATGCGTATACTGCCCCGAACAAAACAACTTCAACTGCAGACACGACTCATGATCGCCTTTGCCTCGGTGGTTTTGATGCAGGCCGCAATTACCGGCGCTTTCACTCATGAGTATATTCAATTCATCATGGAAGAACGCATAGGTGAACAGGCTTTACAATTATCCAAAGTCGTTTCAAGTCTTCCACAAATACGCCAGGGTCTGAGCCAACGGGATGTTTCACAAATCCAGCCGCTGGCTGAATCGATACGCAGCCAGACCGATGCAAGATTTATTGTTGTCGGAGACCGGGATGGCATCCGTTTTTCCCACCCGATTCCTGAGCGAATAGGACAAAAGCGGGTTGGCGGTGATAATCAACGCGCCTTGCAAAATGCCGAGTCTTATGTGTCCAAGGCGGTTGGCAGCCTGGGTCCTTCCATGAGGGGGAAATCACCCGTATTTGATGACCAGGGACAGGTTATAGGCGTCACTAGCGTTGGCTACATGCTGGATAGTGTGGACCATACCATTCTGGGCTACCAGAAATCCGTGTTAACTATGGTTGTCGCATCCTTGCTTATCAGTATTTTCATCAGTGTGCTCGTTGCCCGCTACTTCAAACGTATTCTGTTTGGCCTCGAACCCGAAGAGATTGCCAGGCTGTACGAAGAACGTAATACCACCCTGGAAACAATCCGTGAAGGCGTCATCTCCATTGATGCGGGCGGCAGAATCACGACCTTTAATCGTACCGCACTGGAAACACTCGAACTGGACGAAAAAGATCTGCAAGGCAAGTCCATACGCGAAATCTTTCCTCAAAGCGACATGTGGAAGATTCTGGATAGCGGAGACACGGAGCTTGACCGCGAGATTGAAATTAACGGAAAGCCGCTGATTGTCAATCGTCTCCCCATCAAGGTCGGCCAGCAGATCACCGGGGTGGTATCAAGCTTCCGCCCCAAGGGAGATATCGAACAACTGAGTCGTCGGCTTTCTCACATTGAGCAATATGCTGAAACGCTACGTGCACAAAGCCATGACTACGCCAATAAACTGCATACCATCGCCGGACTGATTCAAATTAATGCCAACGATCAGGCGCTTGAATTGATCGGACAGGAAAGCCGGGGGATCCAGGAACTGGTACACTTGTTGGTTGAAACCATACCCGATCCTGTTCTGGCCGGCTGCATTTTAGGTAAGTACAACCGGGCACATGAACTCGGGCTGGAACTGGTCCTGGACCCTTCCAGCCATTTGACTGACATACCCCGGCATATTCATCCGGAGCAACTGGTGTCCATGGTTGGCAACATAATAGATAACGCGTTTGAAGCGACGCGCCATAAACTCAAGCAACAACCCGACGGCTCTAACCAGATCATTTTATCGGCCAGTGATTATGGTCATGATCTGGTTCTGGAAATTGAAGATCATGGCGAGGGTATTGCTGAAGAAAATCGTAAACGTATCTTTGACAAGGGCATTAGCAGCAAGTCGGAAGAAGGCCATGGCCTGGGCCTGTTTTTGGTAAAATCCATGCTTGGTGAAATGCAAGGCCAAATAGATGTGGAAGAAACGGATAGCGGGGGCACAAGATTTATCATCTATCTGCCCAAACAGTTAACACAATAATCGACCCACGTTATGATCGATAAAAAAATTCGTGTCGTCATTGCAGAAGATGATTCTCGTATTGCGCAAATTCAGCAGCACTTCGTAGAACAGGTTGAAGGCTTTGAGGTCGTCGGTTTATCGCACTCCCTGGAACAGAGCGTACAAATGGTTGAAATTCTGCAGCCGGATTTACTGTTGCTCGACATCCATTTTCCGGACGGAAGCGGCCTGGATTTTCTTAAAAATCTGCGCGATAAAACCCACAAAATAGATGTCATATTAATGACCGCCGCACGCGATATAGAAACACTTAAATCGGCAATGTACGGCGGTATTTTCGATTATATTGTCAAACCGCTGGTGTTTGAGCGTATCCAGGACTCCCTGCAGCGATACCACCAGCATCGCCAGCAATTAAGCAATTTGCAGCAGGTTGACCAGAAAACCATTGATGCACTGTTACCACGCGGGAGCGCTTCTTCTGCCGCCAATGCCAATTCCCGGACTCCCAAAGGCATCGATGAGCTAACCCTGGAAAAAGTGCATGCACTGTTTGCAAACATGGGAGATTCTCTAGGCGCCACGACAGTCGCTGAATCCCTGGGAGTCAGCAGGACGACTGCACGGCGTTATCTTGAATACCTGGTCAGTCGTGGAGAGCTCGTGGTTGATGTCAGTTACGGTGGAGTTGGTCGCCCGGAACGCTGTTATTGCAAAGCGTCGTGAACATTATGAACACAATGACACAAATGGATTAATTGCATCTTATTCATTTTTTCTTCCTTCTCGCAACCAATAAAATTAAGGTTGATAAAGCCTGAAAATGATTTCAAACTGACTGCTGATCCTGTATCTGGTGACAACAGGGTCAAATATTCATATAACAAGAGGAGAGAACCCATGAGAAAAACCATTATCACTGCTGTATGCGCTTCACTGATAAGCGCCACGACTTTAATCAGCCCTGCCGCTTCGGCCGCAAAACTTTCTGGTACGGAGTGTATCGCGCCTGCCGGTGCTGGTGGTGGTTGGGATTTTACCTGCCGCGTCCCGGCTGCTCAGATGATGCAAAAACTGGGGTTGATAAAAGGCTCAATGAAAGTCGTCAACATGTCCGGTTCCGGTGGTGGCAAGGCATTTTCTCATGTCGTAACCTCGCGCAATTCGGATAAAAAACTGATTGTTGCTGCGAGCGCGGCAACTGCGACCCGCCTGGCTCAAAAGGTTTACGGAAACTTCAAGGCGGATGATGTCCGCTGGGTGGGCGCGCTGGGTATGGATTATGGCGTGATTGTCGTCGCCAAAGACTCGCCCTACAAAACGCTGGATGATCTGGTGCAGCAATTCAAAACCGACCCCAGAAAGGCCATTATCGTGGGCGGAAGCTCCAAGGGTGGCTGGGATCATATCAAAGCGCTGTTGATTGCCAAGGCTGCTGGAATCAAAAATCTGAGAAGCATCAACTACATCCCGTTTGATAATGGCGGCAAGGCCATGCTGGAAGTGGTTTCCGGTCGTGCTGCCGCATTTACCGGTGATTCTTCCGAAGTGATTGGTCAACTCAAGGCGGGCAAGGTTCGGGTGCTGGCGGTGCTGTCCAACAATCGAATTCCTGCACTTGGTAACGCCAAGACAGCAAAGGAACAGGGTTATGATGTGATTGGCGGTAACTGGCGTGCATTCTATGCGCCAGCCGGTATTTCCGATGCAGACTATAATTACTGGGTCAACGCAGTAAAAACCGTTGCCATGTCACCTGAATGGGAAAAATTGCGTGAGAAAAACGGCCTGGCCGAGTTTACGTCATTTGGCTCGGAATTCGATGGATTTGTCAGGCAGCAGATCAGTAGCGTGGCTGAAATTTCCAAAGAGCTGGGCATTATCAAGTAAGCGGGCTTCGAGGCTGATAGCTGGACAGAATACTCTTGAAGGCCGTCTTTCTAAGAGCAAGCCCTGGTTATGATCAAAAGTGACAGAAAATACGCATTGGTGATGCTGCTACTGAGCATCACTTATGCGGTTTCAGCCTATACCCTCGATACAGACTTCGATCCGACCAATGAGAAGTTTTACCCGCTGGTTCTGTCATTGTTGATGATCCTGTCTTCGCTGGTCCTGTTGTTTTTTCCTTCAGCACATACCGCGACCTGGCCCAATTGGCAAAACTGGCAAAAAATAGCGCTCACCTTCAGCGCAATTCTGGTCTACAGCCTGATATTGCATAAAGTGGGGTTTATTATCTCTGCCAGCGTGCTGATGGCGATTTGCATGTGGGTTTTTAATGCAGAAAAACGCTGGATACTGCCCACATCCCTGATTACCTCCGTCAGCTTTTACCTCGTTTTTGACCGGTTATTGGGGCTGAATCTTCCTGCGGGATTATTGGGTTTTCTTTAATACTGCCTGTTAGCCCAACCATTTTCGAAGATGTCTGCAAATAGCCATGAATAGTTCCAAAAATCATGTTTGATCAGCTTCTACAAGGGTTTGATGTCGCTTTCAGCGGTTTGAATTTTGCCCTGGTTTTTGCCGGTGCCTTTCTTGGAACAGTGATTGGTATGCTTCCCGGTATCGGCCCCATCAATGCGATTGCGATCCTGTTTCCTATCGTTTTACAGTTTGAATTATCAGCTTCGTCTGCCTTGATATTCTTTGCCGGTATTTTTTATGGATCGCAATACGGAAACTCGATATCCAGCATTCTGCTGAATGTTCCCGGCACCTCATCGGCTGCTGTGACCTGCATCGATGGCAATCCGTTGGCCAAGCAGGGCCGGGCCGGGCCGGCATTGGCCATGAGCGCCGTAGCATCCTTTTCCGGTGGTGTACTGTCCATTTTCTTATTAATATTCTTTGCGCCGATACTGTCCAGACTGGCGATTGATTTTGGTCCAGCTGAATACTTTGTTCTGATGGTCTGTGCTTTTACCGCACTCACCAGTTTTTCTCATGGCAGTTTCATCAAAGCCGTATTTTCAGCCATCCTCGGGCTGGCTATTGCAACGGTCGGTATTGATGAACTGAGCTTTAGTGGTATGCGGCGGTTTACCTTCGGGGTAGAAGAACTCGGTGACGGTATCGATTTTATCGTTGTGGTAATCGGTGTGTTCGCGATCGGGGAAGTGTTTTTGTTCCTATCGGAAATCACCAGCCAAACCGTACAAAAGGTCACACCGGTCAACAAGGTTCTGCTGACCGCAAAGGAGTTGAAGGATTCTGTCGCCGGCATATTGCGTAGTTGCGTGACCGGGTTTCTGGTGGGGGTGTTACCCGGAGCTGGCGCTACCATCGCCAGTTTTCTCGCCTATAACACCGAAAAGAAAATGGCCGGAGAAAAGGGGAATTTTGGCAAAGGCGATTTGCGCGGCGTCGCTGCGCCGGAATCGGCCAATAACTCCTCTGCTGTTGGCTCATTCATTCCACTACTGGTATTGGGCGTTCCCGGCAGCGAAACCACGGCGGTCATGTTGGCGGTGCTCATTACCCTGGGCGTCACGCCCGGGCCTACCATGCTGACCGATCAACCGGAAATGTTCTGGGGTGTCGCTGCTTCGATGTTTATCGGTAACCTCGTGTTGATTGTTCTGAATTTACCCCTGGTCAAACTGTTAGCCAAAATACTGCTGGTTCCTCGCTGGATACTGATGCCGCTGATCGCCATCTTAAGCATCGTTGGTGTCTATGTGCTTAATGGCAGTGAATTCGATCTTATTCTGATGCTGTTCTTTGGCATTTTGGGTTTCATTATGAGAAAGACTGGCTTCCCTATGGCGCCGATGATACTGGGGCTGGTACTTGGTGGCCTGATCGAAGTAAACTTCAGAAGAGCACTCATCTACAGCAACGGTGATTTTTCAACTTTCTATGCATCTCCTATATCCATCAGCTTGTGGATCATCACCTTTTTGAGTATCACCATTCCATTCTTTGTAAAAAAGTTCAGGAAACACGGGTGAGA
>JANTFY010000155.1 GCA_024763185.1 Gammaproteobacteria bacterium
AAAACCAGCCAGCCCCGATGATGGCCCGGGAAATAATGATGTCCGCACAGGCAGACGGCGGTATCAGCCAACAGGCACTGCATGGCTACCATCTGTATACGGTGCCACACCGCACCACGATCAATAACAACCAGTCCAAGCAGATCAAGCTGTTCTCTGCGGAACAGATTCCGGTTATAAAACGGCTGGAAGACCGGGCTTATGTCGACCTGCAAGGTATCAATCCGCACAAATCCAAACCGAAACAGATTTTAACCTTCAACAATGAAAAACCCGCCCTGGGCATCCCCCTGCCCAAGGGAACGATCCGCGTGTATGCCAATGATGCCAGTGGCAATAAACAATTCATCGGTGAAGATGGCATTAATCATACCGCCGTGAATGACGAGCTTGAGATCCAGCTGGGAAAAGCCTTCGATATCAGTCTGGAACGCAAGACCCTGAAGGTTAAAAAACTGAGTAAAAAACAGACCCGTGTCGCTCGTGAAATCAATATCAATAATGGCAGTAAAAAAGCGCAAAGTGTGCGCGTATCAGAAATCATGCCCAGCCACAACTGGAGCATTACCCAAGCGTCCTGGTCGCACAGTCGTCAATCGCCCTCCGAGGCAAGGTTCGAAGCGCTGATCCCGGCCATGCAAACGCTCAAGATAACCTACGATGTGCTGATAACCTACCCCTGAGTCGGTACGGGTAATCACTACCCATATCGGTATTGCAGCTGATGCAGGTCAACACGGCGTTGAACCGGATGTGGATATAATATAGCAATTGCAAAAGGAGTCTGCGTATGTCCCGGCAAACCGATACAGTACAGCCCCCGCTGGATGACAGGCTCGTCTTCCACGTTCACGATGTGACCAAGGTGTACCAGATGGGCGAGGTCTCGGTGCATGCTTTACGCGGTGTTGCACTGGATTTATACCGTGGTGAATTTACCGTGCTTTTAGGGGCGTCAGGCAGTGGCAAATCGACCCTGCTTAATATCCTCGGCGGCCTCGATACGCCCACCGAGGGTCATGTTTTTTACCGCGACCACGACCTTACCCGTGCCAGCGATGCTGATTTAACCCACTATCGACGATTCCATGTCGGCTTCGTGTTCCAGTTCTACAACCTGATACCCAGCCTGACCGCGCGCGAGAATGTCGCCGTGGTGACCGAAATTGCCGGTGACCCGATGACCCCGCAAGATGCATTGGAACTGGTCGATCTGGCTGATCGGCTGGATCATTTTCCGGCCCAGCTTTCCGGAGGGGAACAGCAACGTGTCGCCATCGCCCGGGCCATTGCCAAGCGCCCGGATGTGTTGTTATGCGATGAGCCGACCGGTGCGCTCGACTCCAAAACCGGTGTCATCGTGTTAGAGGCCTTGCAACGCGTGAACCAGGAAATGGGCACCACCACGGCCGTTATCACACATAATGCCGCTATTGCACAAATGGCACACCGGGTGATACGCCTGGCAGACGGGCAAATTGTCGATGTTGAGCACAACGACCATCAACTGTCCCCGGATCAACTGCAATGGTGAGGACGGATTATGAAGGCGGTTGATATCAAACTCTGGCGAGAGCTGTGGGGCATGCGCCTGCAGGCGCTGGCCATAGCTCTCGTCATTTTGGGCGGTGTGGCGATTTACATCATGTCCCTGACCACGCTGGATTCGCTGTTTCAAACGCGCGAGACCTATTATCGCAACCATCATTTTGCGCATGTGTTTGCGTCTTTAAAGCGGGCACCCTTATCATTACGTCAACGTATTCAGGAAATTCCCGGCGTGAATAAAGTGGAGACGCGCGTGGTGGCCTATGTGAATATCGATGTGGCTGGCTTTGATGACCCTGTCAGTGCACACCTGATATCCCTGCCCGGCAACAGCACCGGCTACTTAAACCAGATTTTATTGCGCGATGGACGTTTGCTCGAGTCGAGTCGCACTAACGAAGTGATAATCAGCAGCGAGTTTTCCAATGCGCATAAGCTGACGATGGGTGATTCATTTCACGCCACTATCAATGGACACCGCAAGAAACTGGATATCGTCGGCGTGGCTTCATCTCCGGAATATATTTACCAGATTGCACCCGGCGCGATGTTTCCCGATGCTTTGCGTTACGGGATTATGTGGATGGCACAGAACCCGTTGGCCACGGCTTATGGCCTGGAAGGCGCTTTTAACGATGTTAGCCTGACTTTGAGTAAAGGGGCCAATGCACAAGGCGTCATCGACCAGCTCGATGAACTGTTAAAACCTTACGGCGGAATCGGTGCCTATGCTCGAAAAGACCAGTTTTCCAATCGCTTTTTGACCGAAGAGCTCAAGCAACAAAAAACCATCGCAACGATCTTCCCGATCATCTTTTTTGGCGTGGCGGCTTTTTTGTTGAACGTGGTGGTAAGCCGTTTGATCAGCCTGCAACGTGAACAGATTGCGGCACTCAAGGCATTTGGTTACAGCAACTTTGCCGTGGGTCTGCATTATACCAAGCTGGTATTAATGATCGTTGGCCTGGGTGTTGTCATAGGAACTGGCATCGGTATCTGGATGGGGCATGGCCTGAGCAATCTCTATAAGGATTTTTACAGTTTTCCGTTTATTATTTTCGTACTTGAACCACGAGTGATTCTATCGGCTGCATTGATCAGTATGCTGGTAGCCCTGCTCGGCACACTGCACGCGGTGTCCAATGCGGCACGTTTACCTCCTGCGCAGGCCATGCGCCCTGAGCAACCGGCCATTTATCATGCCACCCTGGTGGAAAAGCTGGGTTTACAGCGCTGGTTCTCGCAGCCCTCGCGCATGATAATACGTCATATTGAACGGCGCCCGTTGAAGTCTTTCATGACCATGCTGGGTATCAGCCTGGCCTGCGGTACCATGATGACCGGCGGCTTCCAGGAGGACTCGATCAATCGTATTGTCGAGGTGCAGTTCAAATTAATCCAGCGCAGTGACCTGGTGACGTTTTATACGGAACCGACATCTCAAAGATCCTTGTCTTCATTACAAAGCCTGGAGGGGGTGGATCACGTGGAAGGCTTTCGCTCGGTCGGGGCACGATTGCAATACCAGCATCGCAGTTATCGCACCAGTGTTTCCGGCATCCAGCCTGAGGGTGAATTGATGCGTTTACTGGATACCGATTTAAAACGCATTGCCGTACCGCAGAGCGGGGTTATTATTACGGACTACCTGGCTGATCTGTTACAGATTAACGTCGGTGACCGGTTGACGGTCGAGGTTCTGGAGGGTAGCCGGCCAACCGTTCAGGTACCCGTTGTAGGGACGGCCAAGGAATACCTGGGCTTGAACGCTTACATGCAGCGGGCCGCCTTGAACAGACTGCTGAAAGAAGGTAATGCCATCTCCGGCGCCTATATGCGCGTAAACCCCCAATATCAAAAATCTGTTTTTCGCAAACTCAAGAACATGCCCCGTATTGCCGGAGTAGTTGAGCAGAAAGAGGCTATCAAGGCCTTTAATGAAACCCTGGCGAATACCATTCTGTTTTATACATTTATTACCTCCTTGCTGGGAGGAGCTATCGCTTTTGGTGTGGTTTATAACAGCATGAGAATCGCACTGTCGGAACGTAACCGGGAGCTTGCAAGCCTGCGAGTACTGGGCTTTGAACGGGGAGAGGTGGCCTATATACTACTTGGCGAGATGGCATTGATCACCATCGTTGCGATTCCTGTCGGGCTAGCCATCGGTTATGGCTTGTGCGCCTTTATGTCAGTCCAGTTTCAATCCGATTTATATCGTGTACCGTTATACCTGGGGATAGATGTTTATGCCTTTGCGGTGCTCGTTGTTATTGTGTCATCCATTATTTCCGCCTTCATGATCTGGCGCAACCTGGCTCACCTTGACATGGTGGCTGTACTCAAGACCAAGGAGTGATTCATGTTTACTGCGATTCGAAAACATCCATTAATTGCAGTTTTTTCCATAGTCGTGCTCGTGCTGCTGGCATTAGGTTTTATGCCACAACCGGTATTGGTTGAAACCGTAGCTGTAACTCAGGCCCCATTAAGTGTCACCATTGAAGAAGAAGGCCGAACCCGTGTAATTGATCGTTATGTAATATCGGCACCGGTCAGCGGGGTAACCTGTCGTCAACAACTTAAGGTCGGCGATAATGTGAAACAGGGGCAGACCCTGTTGAGTATCACGCCGCTCGAATCACAGGTTCTGGATGCACGCAGCCGCGCTCAGGCTGAAGCGCAACAGCAGGCGGCTGAAGCGGCCTTCAATGCCGCACAGGAACAGGCGCTTGCCGCTGCCGCAGCGGCTCAGTTGGCGCAAAATGAATTGCAACGGTTACAACCGCTCATGCAACAATCGATGATATCGCGTGAAGATTTTGACCGGGCCCGCACCCAAGTTCAGACCACCGCTGCAGCCAAGCGGTCAGCGGATTTCAACGTGGAAACCGCCCGTTACGAACTTGAAGCGGCCAGCAGCCTGCTGGATTATTCCGCAGCAATCAGCCTGGGTGAACCGGCTGAGCGCGTGGCCGTGCGTTCCCCGATTGATGGACGCATTCTGAAAATCAACCGGCAGTGTGAAGGTCCTGTGAAAACCGGAGAGCCGTTACTGGAAGTGGGTGACCCAGCTGCACTGGAGGTTGAAGTCGATGTCCTGTCAGCCGATGCGGTAAAGATTAAACCCGGCATGCAGGTCCTGTTCGAGCGCTGGGGCGGAGAGACACCTCTGCAAGGCATCGTGCGAATTGTCGAGCCTGTCGGTTTTACCAAGACCTCTGCGCTGGGTGTCGATGAACAACGGGTTCTGGTTATCTCGGACTTTACCTCCCCGACCGAGCAATGGAGCCGACTGGGAGATGGATATCGGGTTGAAGCACGCTTTATCCTTTGGCAGCAAAATGAGGTATTGCAGGTGCCAGCCAGCAGTCTATTTCGCTACGATGATGGCTGGGCGGTATTCATCGTACAGAATGAACGGGCTGTAAGACGACCGGTACAAGTCGGCCAGCGTAATGGTTTGCGAGCCCAAATTCTGTCTGGAGTTAAAAAAGGTGAACAAGTAATCAATCACCCTGCTGATGATGTGGATGATGACGTGCCGGTTAAGGTAACCAGTATCGATCAGTGAATACACCGGGGCAAAAAGCCGATGGATTTACTGACAGCAATCAGGCTAATTAAATCAGGTTGCCGGGGCGCGGGTCATGCGGCTCAATCTTGCTGGTGTGAAACCCGTACCAGAAATTTACACCTAGCAGGTGGCGAACTACTTGTCTTTAATCATCCATGATTATTCGGACAGCTCTGGCAAATCCCTGAAATAATCCAGTGCTTGCGGGTTTGCCAGGGCACCCAGATTTTTTACCGGGCGTTCATGCACCACGTCCCTGACGGCCAACTCGACAATCTTGCCGGACTTGGTGCGCGGAATTTCGGCTACCTGGATGACCTTGGCCGGCACGTGCCGGGGAGAGCATTTTTCGCGCACGGTTTTTCGAATTCGATTAATCAGGATTTCATCCAGTTCCAGGCCTTCTTTCAACACCACGAATAACACCACGCGCACGTCATCTTCCCAGTCCTGCCCGATGACAATACTCTCGACCACCTCTTCGAGCTGTTCCACATGGCGATAGATTTCTGCGGTGCCAATGCGTACCCCGCCCGGGTTCAGGGTGGCATCCGATCGGCCGTAAATCACTACCCCGCCGCGCGGCGTCAGACGCACATAATCACCGTGATGCCAGACATTTTCAAAACGGGCGAAATACGCATCGTGATATTTCCTGCCGTTTTCATCGCCCCAGAAAAAGGCCGGCTGCGAGGGAAAACTGTTGATACAAACCAGCTCGCCTTTTTCATCTTTTATAAATTCGCCGTCATCGTTCATAACCTCCACCGCCATACCCAGTCCACGGCACTGGCTCTCACCCCG
>JANTFY010000156.1 GCA_024763185.1 Gammaproteobacteria bacterium
TCACAGGCTATAACAGACAGGTTCATGAGTATTACCAATCCCAGGCGTCGGTAAATTTTAATCAGGGAAGTCAAGTGGGGCATTACTTTGTCTCCTGTTTGGATCCGTTTGCCTGGTGAAAATAAATGCCCACGCTGACGTTGCAGGATGAATCTTCATCATTCGTCTCGTTGTCAGAAAAATCGGCATCGATGTCTTCGAGCAACTGTTGTGCTTTTTTATTCAGCCGTTGCTTGATCTTGGACAAGGCCTTGCAGCTGACCTGGGTATTGGAAGCCTTGCGCTGAAACCAGGCATCTTCCGGGTGTTCGATGTTGATATTGTGGTCGATGGTGTCAATGAATTCGGCGGTATCGATGCCCAGAATATTGAGCTTTTTGTCGGAATCGGTTACCGGTAAATAATTCGTGTTAACCAGTTGAATATTGCCATTATCGATGACTTTAATGTTTTTACTGTCCAGCAATGCATTGAGCATGGCGACGACCGGCATGTCCCCGCTGTATTTTTTTACCAGCGACGTGAAAGACCCTTTCGCACCCTCCAGTTTTAAATCCCTGGGTTCATGGTCTTTATCCAGAAATTCTTCATCATGCTGCCAACCGGCGATGACCCGCACGGTGCGATTGAACTTTTTCAACGATTGATCAGAATCATAAGCCAGGGCTTCGCGTAAACGTTTGACCTCCTTGCGATTGATGCCGGTCAGAATCGATACATTGGAAACGGTTTGTTTTTGCTGGCGCCGTTGTGCTTCTTCAAAACCTGTATCCACATATATCTTGCGCGCAATGTCGGCAAAGGTCGCATAGGCGATTCCATTGCGCAACAGGATTCGGATCAGGGGCTTCAAGATCCTGATCATGGTGTTTTGAATGACTTCTGGTATCAAACTCATAGGGTTTTATAACTCCTAAATAGCTAAATCAGTACCGGCCCGCATTGATTATGATTAATGGCTTAACCAAAGCTATCATTAAACAGATTGTTGGCCCAATCAAACATCATATGATAATTCTTTGCATTGGCGCCAGGCGAGTTCCCCACTTTTTCGGTTACAATTTCACTGCCGTCGTAGCGATAAACGGCGCTTATCCAGGCTGCTTCGCTATGATTGATGGGGGTAAAACACGCCGAGTTGGTCATCGGGTTCGGATAGGGTGCCATGCCCAGGAACTCACGGATAATGGCATCTGCGCATATTTTCGCTTCGGCATTGGCGATGTGCCCGGCCTTGGGTTGCGCGGTGGCCTGCGAGTCGCCGATGATGTGAATGTTGGCCGCATTGGACACTTCATCCGACGTGGAGGCATAGGTCAAAGGATTCACACCGGCCCAGGCCTGGTCACTGTCAGGGTACAGGGTTGAGCGCACAATGTCCGGCGCCTGCTGGTCGGGTATGTAGTTAATGGCCTGTGCAGTAAAATTTTCTCCGCTGGCGAGGGTAACCATTTTATCGGCATTGATATCCGCAACGTCATCGCCGGCAATATATTCCACATTAGGATAAAGATTATTTTCACCGAACGTATTTGAAAAAACATTGGCAACCACGTTTGTGCCGTTGAGGGTGCTGTTGGGGTCGATCAGTTTAATGGAAACTGTAAGACCCTGCCGGTTCAGGTAATCGGCAATCGCGCAAGTTCTTTCGTAAGGTCCGGGCGGGCAACGGTAAGCGCCACTGGGTACCCTGATCGCCAGGGTATCACCGTTTTGCAGGTTATCGATTTGCTGCTTCAACAAATCAATTTGGGGGCCGGCTTTCCAGGCATGCGGAATGGTATCGAAGTCGATGGACCAATCTGGATAGATAAACTCCACACCCGGCGCGAGAATGAGTTTGTCGTAGTTGATGGGATTTGACTGCTCGCTATCGCTGGCAAGGTATAGCATCTGGTTGCTGCTATCGACCCGGCTGACTGAATCTTCAATAAGGTGAACGCCATATTTTGATTCAAGGTTCGAGTAATCAAAGGTGATCGAATCAAGTGAACGGTCACCGGTCAGAACCAGGTTGCTTAATATGCAGGAATGGTAAGCGGTATTGGGTTCGATGAGATGGACTTCGCAATCGGACCAGCGACGCAGATATCGGGCAGCGGTGGCCCCGGCAAAACCCCCACCGACGACGACTACTTTTTTTTGTTCAAGCCCCGTGCTTGCCTGGCTGTTAAAAGAAATCCCTGATAATAAAGGTGTTGCAGTCAAGGCCTTAAGAAAATTTCGTCGTTGGTTAACAATCATGGTGTTGTCTCCTTAAATCGTTTTATTCATCATGTGAAGCTTAGGTCGGCAGATTTTTTTATCGCGTTGAGAGATAATCCGCGATTGCTTCCAGTTCGGTGTTCAATTCCAGGTAAGCGCTACCGTGGAAACCCATCAGGTTATCCGCTTCATGCGCATCCTCTATCGTGTCTTCCAGTATTTCACTGCGACGTTCTCCGGCAATAGAGTCTATATCCGACTGCGAAAAACCATCCGTGCCATGGCACTGCGCACATTGCGTTGCGACTAATAGCCGGCCTGCACTCGGTTCATCATTGGTGAAAGTGGGAGCCGAGCCATTTTCATCATGCTCTTCATCATCTTCTTCGTTCTCTTCCTCATGATCGTCGTCTTGGTAATCTTCGTGATCCTCATCTTCTGAGTCATCAACGCCGTCATTATCGTCATCGCTATCCTCGTCATCGGATAGACCGTCGTTGTCGTCATCCTCATCGACATCATCTTCCAGGCCATCGTTGTCGTCATCGACATCATGTCCATTTTCTATGCCGTCACCGTCGTAATCGTCCGTGCCATAATTATCATCTTTTGAATTGGGGATGCCATCGCCGTCGTCATCCTCGTAGGCGTCGACAAGATTGTCCCGGTCATCGTCAAAGTCATCTGATATGCGGGTAACAATTTCAAAGTCATCGGAGTCGATTTCGATGTAGATCGGGTTATCCTGAATACCGTCACAGTTCATGTCATAGGTAGGCACGGCTGGGATACTGTCGCAGCCGGGATCGGTTTGCATGAGCAGTGCCACATGCCCAATATCAATATCTTCAGAACTTTCAAACGCGATACTGGAGCGCGTGGCATTAACGAAACCAATGGGTGTTACCAGTTCATCATCGGTGCCTTCTCCAGTCGTCATAACCAGTCGGCAGGCCAAACCTGTCGGCAGTTCCAGGTTGAATGGATGTTGATCGTGCGCAACGCTGTGATCAGAGTGCGTGCTGAAATAGCGTCCACCATCACAGAAAGCCTCGATGATCGTACCGGGTACGGTGCCTCTCAGGTTATAGGTTGCAGCAGTTTGTTCAGTGCCCCCTGACGAACAAGCTGCCAGTAAAGCGCTAATAGATAACGTGAGTAGTTTTGGTTTATTTATGAGTGACATAACGGAATCCTGTTCAATTCGCCTTAAATTGGGAAAAATTTCCCGTAATTAACAATTGGGAATATATTCCCTTTTTAGTAAATGTCAAGTTTTTATGTTCCGTTGCATGGCAAGCGGAGAGCTGGAAAATTAAAAGAGGGCCAGCTCTTTAAAAATCAGGTTCGCAATCGCCAAGTGGTGAAGGAGCCGCTGGCGAGTTGGTTGCCGCAACCTTTCGATTCATGGGGCGTTTCGATAAATGGAGTTATAGGCGGGTGATTTGCTGATGGAGTGCCGTTAACACATCGACTTATTTTTTGTTGAGAATGGCGCGGGTTGATTCGATTCGCCCCTGGCGCTGATAGCTGATGGTGATTTGCTGACCGGGTTGCAGTGTTTTCAACACTTTCGACAGGTCACCTAATCCCTGAATCTCTTGATCATTGATTCTGGTGATGATGTCAAGTTTGCGCAGCCCGGCCTTGTCTGCCGCTGAACCTTGCATCACACCATCGAGACGGTAGCCGTTACCCTCGTAGCTAAAATCGGGAATAGAGCCGAGGCTGACCTGGCGTTTTGGGGTCGGTTTGCCCGTTGTGTTGCCCGGCTTTGATAGCCGGCTGTTCAACGGGGTTTCGCGCGCGGCCAGGTATTCGATAACCTGCTGGCTTACCCGGGCTATGTTCAACAAGCCTTCACTGTCGATTTTATCGGCGCTATCACCGGGGCGATGGTAGTCGGCGTGGGCACCTGAAAACAGTTGAATGGCGGGTACCCCGGCCTCGTGAAAGCTGATCTGGTCGCTGGCGTCCAGTGCTTCGCGCACCGTGCTGCTTTCAATGCCGGTCACGAAACCGATACCGCGCAGGATGTGCGGCCATTCGCTGGCCGATTCCGCACCCAGCACCAGGATTTTTTTATTATTCAGTCGGCCGACCGTATCCAGGTTGAGCATGCCGATGGTATTTTTGACAGGGAATCGTTGTTGTTGAACAAAGTGCTTTGAGCCGAGCCTGCCGGCTTCCTCGCCACTAAAAGCGACGAACACCAGGGTTCGATCGGGTTTGAATGACTGGCCCAGTACGCGTGCCAGTTCGAGTAAAACAGCGATACCGCTGGCATTGTCGTCGGCTCCGGGATGGACCTTTCCCTTGTTTTCTTCTCTCGCATCAGGCCAGCCGCGGCCGAGGTGATCGTAATGGGCGCCGATGACAACGCTCTGGTTTTTTAATACGGGGTGCTGACCGGGCAGGATACCGATCACGTTTTTCAGGGTCGCCTGCTTTTGAGGATCGCCGCCGTGGGCTGTGAAATGCTGGAAATAATCATTGACACTGTCACCACCCGGTTGCAGGCCGGCATCTTGAAAATGTTGGGCAATGAGTTTTGCTGACTTTTCGAGCCCGGGTGTAGCGAAGCCGCGTCCCTGCAGGGATTGATGACTCAGCTTTTGCACGATATTCAACATGCGCTCGCGGTCAAATTGGGAAGATGGCTCGATCAGGGCTTTTTCTTTTTGCAGGCTTGCGCTGGCCGTGCCGGGTTCAAATAAAACGCTCAAGGGTGAGTTGGCTACTGTCCAGCGACCTTTAAGATTATTTACCGGCTCGCTACCGCTAAACGCCAGGTAACTGTACTTGTGGTAATGCGGCAGTTTACGTGCCAGGCCGGCTAAGGCGTCCGCGCGATCGCTGGCGATCAGGGCGCGGGCGTATTGGCCTTTTTCTCCGAAGCGCGTGGTCACGGCGATGGAGGTGTTTTTCAGCGCGGTCGACGAGCTTTCGATGAGCAGGCTGTTGTTGTTAAAGTGGATGTCATGTCTCGCCAGGTCTTTTTTAAGCTGTTTGGTAAAACGATTGTTCCAGCCCAGCACCGTGACGGACTGGTCTGTGGGCAACTGACTGATACGATCGTCCCACTCGATATTGACCTGCTCAGGACCCATCAGCTTCATTTGTTTTGCAAACGTTATCCAGGCTTTTTTCAGCTCCGGTTTTGCCGCACTGGGCAACACCACCAGTAGGGTTTTGGAACCGAACAAGCGGGTAAAAGCGGGCGGGGTTTCTTCGATGTCCAGCTTGCGGAACACATCAAAGGCGGGGTCGATGTCGATGCGCAGGGGGCGGGCGGACAATTGCAGGGAGTAATTCTGCTGTTTGTCGTTCATGGTTAATACCATTTGTCTGGCTTTGTTGTGCGCCTGCAGGGTCAGCGCAATGGGAATATCCAGCTGATAGGCCTTGCCGGGTTGGGTTTGTTGCAGTGTAAAAGACAGTTGGTAAGAGTCGTTTTGTTGTTCAACCCTGGCGCCACTGATCTTCAGTTGCGGCGCGCCCGTGCGTTTTACCCATTGTTCAAAAAAAAGGCTTAGATTTTGCCCCGATTGTTGTTCGAAAACCTGCCTAAGGTCATCAAACGAGGCGACCTTGAGCCGGTAGTCTGTATAAAACCGGCGCAGGGACTGCTTAAAGGTTTCATCACCCAGTTTCAT
>JANTFY010000157.1 GCA_024763185.1 Gammaproteobacteria bacterium
AAAAATGAGTCCACCTGAAAGGGAGTGAACCCTTCGATATCGGAATAGAAAAAGGTGTTCATCAATAACTGATTGTCCGTTTTAATCTTGAGCGAGCCCAGTTCCACGCTTTCGGCGAGGTTGACCCGAATGTCAGAGTTATCCAGGTTGAGGCTCTTGGCCGCGAGCAGCAGAGCCATTGAAGGATAAAAACGGTCATAGTGTTTGATGACCAGCGCTTCGGAACGTATGCCGCCATCAATATCGGGCAGCATGTTTAAGTGACCAATGGCCGATGCAAGTGGCCCCAGCGCTTTTATAGGGGGGATGGCATCAATGGACGTCGTGGGGTAAAGCCCCTGGCTTTGAGCCTGTACCCGGTCATGAATGGTGGACAGTGCATTCAATAAAACATAATTGGGCAGTTGTTGGTCAGGTTTGCCGCGTGGTTCGCCCATGATAAAAGGCATGGCCAGTACGACATTTTTCGCTTCAGAGAGGCTGGCAGCCAGCTTGCTATCGGTGTCCAGTGCCTGTTCAGCTTCAAACAGGCGCGCCTTTAAGGTATCAAGGTCCTGGCTCAGGCGCGCATGGATATTGGTTTCCAGGTAGAAGTTCAGGATATTTGCAATGGTTTTGTTGTTGCTGTTTGATTCCAGCATGCCGGATAAGCTGTCAATTTCGGCAGGGATATCGTTAAAGCTGGCATGGGTGAAAAAGTCGATCAATTCCTTGATATAAACCATGCCGGGATCAATCTGTGGCTCCAGAAAAAAAACGGTCTGTCCGATGACCTTGCTGCCACCCTGTTTGAGCATGTTTATCATATCGGCATGCACGTCCCGCGGCCAGGGCCAACGCCCAATATTGGCGATGCTGACATCATCAATGGCAATAACGGCAATCTTTTCAGAAGGGAAGCGTTCGGTGGATCTCACACCCCAGTCGTAAGCGGATCTTTCCAGGCTTTGCAACTGGCTACTGCCTGATGAAAAAATAATAACGATAGAAATAATCAGGCCGGCGAACCAGTCGGTATTCCAGAACCTTGATTTCATGCCCTCTCCAGTTGTTTGATTATTATGTATGGGAAGTTTAAAACTGCCATCTAACCTTATCTAGTATAGCAGTGGTTGAAGATTCTTGAATAAAATGGGCCAACTGAAAGTGTAAAAGCGAAGCGGCTTTTGTCATTATTTATTGTGTTAGATTTTTTATCAATATTAACCAAGACTATAAGTTTGAAAAGGGCATTTTGCCAGTAGAAAAATTAAAAATGTGATCTGGGTTGAGCTCAATTCCGGTTGAATCGGTAAATTGTCCCGATGTAAGCAAATTGATGGCATATACTCTTTCTCAAGTGACATCCAACCCGATGCAATATGGATACGACCATAATAACCTCTGAAATGAATGAACTGCTGGAGAGAATTGATCGCCTGAATGAAATCGGCATCGCGCTTTCTGCTGAAAAAGACAGTCAAAAATTACTCGAACTGATCATGATGGGTGCTAAAGCCCTGACGCATGCCGAGGGAGGTACCCTGTATATCCTGCGTGATGAAACCCTGCATTTTGAAATCATCAGTAACGACTCGCTGGATATTCGCATGGGTGGAACTTCGGGTAATAAAATCGAATTTGCCCCCATTCCACTGCATAAACCCGATGGTAGCGAAAATCATAATATGGTGGTCACGCACTGTGTACTGACCGGTAAAACGATCAATATCGAAGATGCTTACCATGAGGATGGTTTTGATTTTACCGGTACTCGCCAATTTGATAGCAACACCGGTTATCGAACCCGCTCCATTCTGACATTTCCACTAAAAGACCATGAACATGAAATCATCGGTGTATTGCAATTGATCAATGCAAGGGAACCACGATCTAAAGCGGTAGTTGCCTTCAATGAAGTGGACCAGCAGCTGGCCGAATCATTGGCTTCACAGGCGGCCGTAGCCTTGACTCAAAAAAGGCTGATATCGGAATTGCAGGAGCTGTTTGAAGCCTTTATCAAGATGATCGCAAGCGCGATCGATGATAAATCGCCTTATACCGGGGGGCATTGCCGGCGTATACCGGTACTGACCATGATGCTGGCCGAAGCGGCAAACAGTACCGATAGCGGTCCCATGCAGGATTTTAAAATAACTGATAAAGATCGATACGAACTGGAAACGGCCGCCTGGTTGCATGACTGTGGCAAGGTGGTAACCCCAGAATACGTGATGGACAAAGCGACCAAGCTGGAAACCATCTATGACCGAATTTACCTGCTTGAATACCGTTACGAGATTTTATTGCGAGATCTGGAAATCGACTATCTTAAAGCCTGTCATACAAGCGCACAGAATGACGTTGCGCTGGGAAAACTGTCACAACAGTATAAAAAGGATCGCGACAAATTAAAAAATGATCTTGAGTTTCTGCAGCAAATAAATATCGGCAGTGAATTCATGACCGATGAACAGGTCAGCCGGGTTTATACCATTGCCAGGCAGTCCTGGATCAATCGTTATGGGCAACAGCTGCCACTGCTGACGGAAGATGAGATAGAAAACCTGACTATCAGGCGCGGCACGTTGAATAACAAGGAAAGAGAGGTGATCAACTACCATATCGTCGCCACGATCAAGATGCTTGAATCCCTGCCTTTCCCCAGGCATTTGCAAAATGTGCCGGAATATGCCGGGGGGCATCACGAAAAAATGGATGGCAGTGGTTATCCCAAGGGTTTGAAAAAAGAGGATATGTCGGTGCAGGCGCGGATCATGGCCATAGCCGATATATTTGAAGCCTTGACGGCGCGTGATCGGCCCTATAAGCAGGGCAAAAAATTATCAGAATGCCTGCAGATTATGGATGACATGAAAAAGGATCAGCACATTGACCCGGATTTGTTTGATATCTTTGTCAGGCAAAAGGTTTATCTACAATATGCAGAAGAGTTTCTCGATCCTGATCAGATAGACAGTATTAACGAATCAAAGCTGTTGAATTAAAGAACAATTATAAAATTATTCTTCGTGAATATCGGCCTTATCGGCGGTGTCAACACCATCCTTCAGTACGTAGGACTCGATGTCTTTTTCATTGAGCAGGAATGATGCAGCCGAGCTGCGTCTGCCGGTGTCACAGTAAATGACATATTTCTTGCTGCTATCCAGCGAATTGGCTTTCATGCGCAGAAAGATGAGAGGGATATTAATACTGCCCTTGATGTTTTTAACCTTGTGTTCGGCAGGCAGGCGCACGTCCAGCCACAATCCGCCATCGGCTATCACTTTTTTTGCCCCGTTGTAATCTACCCAGCTTAACAGAGGCTCATTTAACAGGGAGTTGAAATCTTCCTTGTTAAGTCTCATCAGGTGGCCGTCCGTTAACATGGTAATGGTGGCATTCCGCTTGCTCTCGGAAATCAACGCCTCTTCTCCGAAGCTGTCACCCACGGTCAGGGTGGCGAGCTTGACCCCTTTGGGGTTGGCTGGAGTGGAGCGTGTAACCAGGCAACGTCCTTCCTTGATGATATAAAAATAATCACCAACGTCATCCTGCTTGATGACCTGGTCGCCCGGTTTGAAATGAACCGACTCCATGCGCATAAACATGGCCTGAATATTGGCAGGTGGAATACGGTGAAATGCACGAGTCTGAAGAATGCGGGTCATCCAGTCGGTGGAGTCATCTTCTTCATCGGTTTCTTCCAGCGCCTCGACAGAATAACTACCGGTCTGGTCCCAGGTCAGCATGATATCCAGCATGTCGCTGTTGACCCGGGTGATCACCGCGGCGGTCTTTGCCCGGGCAGAAACCGAACGCGGAAACGAATGGGCGAGGGGGTGTTTGGCATCACTGCTGTTGGCAGGAATGGTTTTGATTATTTTCTTGTCGGCAACAATTTCGACTTCGCCTTTCAACACATAAATATGTGTTTTATCCATGTCGCCTTTTTTAAAAATATATTGGCCGGGCCTGATCTCTTCCGGTTTTATTTTTCTGATTAAATCCTGTGCGTTTTCAGAATTCAGCGAATTGATCGGAGACAGCTCTTTTATATAGTTAGGATCAATTTCAAGCGACATGTTGGTTTAAAATTTTCCGTAATAGGCAAAATAAGCGCCTATTCTGTAGGCGTTGCCGGTATAAATCAATAGATGGTTTTTAAGGGTTGTGAGCCAGTGCTCTTACCCTGTCATTACACTTAATAATCAACTAACCGGATTGCCGGGTGATATCGACATACAATTTCAGTTTTTGACCCGGCTGGAGATACTTTCCAACCTTGTTCCATCTTTTAATATCGGCAACACGGATATTGAATTTATCCGCGATACGCGACAGTGAGTCACCCTTGCGAACCGTATAACGAAGGGCGTGCATCCTGTTTTGCGGACTGGTATCGGTGAGTGAAACACGCTGTACTTTTGTCTTGCCCGATGTCCAGATCACGAGTTTCTGCCCGGTTCTCAGGGTATCTATCGGTGCCATGCCATTCCATTTGGCCAGAGAGCGTGTTTTAACGCCGTACTTGCGTGAAATGCTCCAGAAACTTTCACCGGCTTTGACGGTATGCGTGAGCTTGCGGCCCTTGCGCGAAGTGTTTTTGATTTTACTCAGGCGCGATGCTTCGCTCAGGCTGTATTGATGCAGCGATTTGGTAGCCGTTGGGATCAGCAGGTATTTGCCTGCACGAATATTGCTGCCGCGGATGTTGTTGACACTCTTGATCAGCTTGCTCGTGGTTTTGTATTTTTGCGCTATCTGGCTTAAGGAATCTCCATTTTTTATCTTGTATCTCAACCAGTTAATACGTTTTGAACGTGGTAACTTTGCCAGTTCGGCGCTGAACCGGTCTGCTTTGTCTTTGGGTAATAACAGACGATGCGGACCATTCGGAGCCGTGGCCCAGCGATTGAAGGCAGGATTGAGCTGGTACAACTCTTCGGTGCTCAGGTCAGCCAGATCTGCGGCCAGTGCTAGATCAAGCTGGCTGTCGATTTCCACTATTTCAAGGCTGTGCTCGTCATCTATGGGCAGCAAATCAATCTGGTATTTTTGCGGATGGGTAAAAATTTCTTTCAATGCCAGCAACTTGGGCACGTAATCCTTGGTTTCGCGGCGAAATTTTGTCAGGTGCCAGAAATCGGTTTTTCGACCTTTCTTTTTATTGTAACGAATGGCTGAGCGCACCTTGCCGGGACCGGCGTTGTAACCGGCCAGTGCCAGTTCCCAGTCATTATCAAACTGTTTGCCCAGGGTTTGCAGGTATTCGGTTGCCGCCCGAGTGGATTCGATGATGTCACGACGGCCGTCGTACCACCAATTTTGTTTCAAGCCCAGGTGGTGCCCCGTTGAGGGTATGATTTGCCACATGCCGGAAGCGCGGCCATGTGAATAGGCAAAGGCCTGGTAGGCGCTTTCCACGATGGGTAACAATGCCATTTCCGTGGGCAGGTTTTTCTTTTCAATTTCATCAAGCACAATCGGTAATACGGGTTTGGCTCGGGCCATCACACGATCAAGGTATTCTCGATGTTTTAGGTACCAGTCCAGTTGAGCCTGCACACGTTTGTTGAGCACCGATTTCATTTTCATGCCTTTTTGCAAACGCAGCCAGGCATCATTGTGCTTGGGGGCAGTGATTTCTTTATTCAGTGCGATTTCAGCTTCCTGCTTAATTTCCCGGGCTACGATCTCTTCATCACCGGAGATTGGCTGGATAGTGTTAGAGCCAGTTGGCTGAAAAAAATTAAGGGGTGCTGCAACAGGCCTGGACAGGCTGAACTCCAGTTCGGAAATGGTATAGGTAGCAACCGGTTCAGAGCTGGTCTTTGCAGAGGATTCCGACGTTGTAGCGGGGG
>JANTFY010000158.1 GCA_024763185.1 Gammaproteobacteria bacterium
TCGCACCAGCCATTCCGACAGCAGGACGAGAGCTCCAGCGGGTAACAGGTAGGCGTATCCGTTCAGATCCATCTGGTGAATGGATATCACCAGTAAAACGATGCCCAGGGTGATAAAAACATCACCGAAGCTGCGGATAAATTTCAGCGGCTCTTCGCTATTGACCGGGGCAAGGCTGGAATCAGAGGAGGTTAAAAACTCAAAAAGTGGCTCAATCTGGTCGGGCCGGATGATCTGCTGATCAGCCGCCTGTTGCAATTGTGTTTTGCTTATCATGATTCAATGAATAAGAAACGGGCGGGCATTATAAGCCCTTTTTTTGATGTAAATCAGTTTATAACCGTTAGAAAGATGAATAGATAATTTTGTTCTATCTGCGCCGGTCTTTTTGTAACATAATTGAAACCGCATAAAGTTAGGATTTTATTTTTTATAACAACAGGAGAGACAACATGAAAATGACAGGTATTATCACCGCGGCCGCTTTGGCTGTGACGTCAGTATCCGTATCCGCAGAAACCCTTAAGCTGTTGACCTGGAAAGGTTATGCACCCAAGGCACTGGTAGAAAAATTTGAAAAACAAACCGGTATCGACGTCGAGGTCACCTACTCCAACAACGAAGAAATGATTGCCAAGTTACGTGCCACCCGAGGCAGCGGCTTTGACTTGGCACAACCGTCGCAGGATCGTATCTCGTCGGTACAGGCGAAATACAACATCTATCAGCCGATGGATTATTCCAAGATCAAAACCGATCAGATTATCGCTTCCATGCTGACGGCTGTAAAAAATAATACCAACGTGAAGGGCAAGTCCTATGCTGCGCCTTTTTGCTACGGTACGTCCGGTCTGGTGGTCAATACCAAGGCTGCGCCTGATGCCAAGGATTACGATGCCCTGATGGATACCAATTACAAGGGCCGCATCAGTTATCGCCTGAAACGTCCCACCTTGATAGCCATGGCTTTTGCCAAGGGTGATGATCCTTTTGCCAAGTATTCTGATGTTGATGCCTATACAGAATTGATGGAAGGTGTGGGTGAAGACTTGATCGCCTCCAAGCACCTGGTCAAGAACTACTGGGCCAATGGCGATGCGTTGCTCGAGTTGATGCGCAATGGTGAAGTGAACGTGGCCATGGCCTGGGATAATGGTGGCTGGAAGCTGCATGAGCAGAATCCTGACATTGATTTTGTCGCACCAACCAGTGGTGCCCTGGGCTGGATCGACACCTTTGCCATTCCTGCCAAGGCAAAGAATGTGGAAGGTGCCTACAAGTGGATCAATTTCATGCTGGAACCTGAAAATGCCGCTTATTTCACCAACCAGGAAAAATACGGAACCGCTTCCAACGGTGCCAATGAATTTCTCGAGCCAAAAATCAAGGCCAACTTCGAGCGTTCTTTCAGCAAGGCGGATATCGATAACATCAAGTGGTACCCACCGGTACCCGCAAAACTGGAATCCATCGAAGGCAAGATTCTGGACAAGGTAAAAGCAGCCAACTAATGGCTGATCGACAAATCCTGACCAGCGCTTTTATGGAGTCGAGATGTCTGAGTATGACCTCGAAGTAGAAAACCTGGTCAGGGATTTCGCCGCTTTTCGCGCGGTGGATCATGTTAATTTCAAGGTGGAAAAGGGTAGTTTCTTTTCCATTCTTGGGCCTTCCGGTTGCGGCAAGACCACCCTGCTGCGCATGATCGCCGGGTTTCTGGAACCCAACGCTGGTGATATTCGCATACGTAACGAATCGGTGCTGGGCGTGCCCCCTAACCTGCGACCGGTCAACCTGATCTTTCAACACCTGTCCTTATTCCCGATGATGGATGTGAAAGAGAATATTTCCTTTGGCCTGAAACGCCGCAAAATACCACAGTCCACAATCGACAAGCAGGTTGATTCCATACTTGAACGGGTCGGATTGCCGGAGTATGGCCAGAAGAAAATAAACCAGCTTTCCGGCGGCCAGAAACAGCGGGTGGCCATTGCCCGCGCGTTGGTGCTGGAACCCTCGATTTTACTGCTTGATGAACCCCTGGGCGCGCTGGATTTAAAGCTGCGTGAACAGATGAAAATCGAGTTGAAAAAACTGCAGCAACAGGTGGGCACGACCTTTGTCTACATCACCCATGACCAGTCCGAAGCGCTGGTGATGAGCGACCAGGTAGCCGTCATGGACAAAGGCGCTTTTGAGCAGATTGATACCCCCAAGAATCTGTACGCACACCCCAAAACCGGTTTCGTCGCGAACTTCATCGGCGAGAATAATTCATTCGATGCCACCGTGTCCTCGTCTGATCCATTCCGGGTAAAGATAAACAGTGACATGGAATTCAATGCGCGTGCCATGACCGGTTTGTCAACGGGAGCAGAGTGTCAACTGTATATTCGACCGGAATCCATCGTGATTAATCCACTGCAGAATGAGCCAATGAATAAATTTAGTGTCACGGTCAAGAACGTGTTATTCGATGGCGCCAATACCAAGCTGCTGGCGACCATCGGCGACACTGGGCAAGAAATCATGGCCGCTTTGCCGCAGGATAAACGCTTCGATCATATCCAGCCGGGTGAGCGCTTAAATGTGGGTGTTTATGATGATGCCTGTACCTGCTTTTAAAATCTTTCACAGGGGTTCAGTAAATCCCCCGTCTTTAGTCGGCCATTCGTCATACCGGCGCAGGCCGGTATCCATCAGCAACATGGCACAGGCCGACCCTGGTTGGTTTTGTCTGCAATGGATACCGGCCTGCGCCGGTAAGACGACAGATAAAGGCTGTGGTTTCATTGAACGTTTTTCAACCCTGACTACAAACTCCCGGCTTCAAGCCGGTGGTTGTTTATAAGGTTGCGCTAAAGATGCCTTACGCCGGCCGCCTGACACTGTACTTTTTCCTGACGCCGGTGTTGCTGTGGCTGTTCCTGTTAATCGTCATTCCACACATCGATTTATTTGTTATTTCGATGCAGGTAGAAAACGATGATGGCGACATGGTCTGGTCACTACTGAACTACCAGGCCTTTTTTGAAGAGAAAATTTACTGGATGACTTTCGTCAGAACTGCTTTGTACGCCATTCTGACCACGCTGCTGACCTTTATCATCACCTTCCCGGTGGCGTTTTATATCACCAAGGTGCTATCGATTAAATACAGCGGTTTTTTCACCATCCTGCTGCTGGTACCGTTCTGGGTCAGTGAATTGGTGCGCATTTATGGCTGGATGATCCTGCTACGCGAAAGCGGGGTGTTTAATCATTTTCTGCTGCAGCTGGGTTTGATCGATGTGCCGATTGAAATGCTGTACAACGATATCAGCATGGTGATGGGCCTGGTGTACACCTCGATGTTATTCATGGTGGTACCGTTGATTTCCTCACTGGAAGGACTGGACGACAGCCTGATCGAGGCCGCTTATGACCTCGGTGCCAGTAAACCGGTCATCTTCGCCAAGATCGTCATTCCCTATATTCTGCCGGGCATTACTTCCGGCTCCATCGTGGTTTTCATGTTGACCCTGGGTAATTACCTGACACCAAACCTGATGGGTGGCAAGAATTCATTGTGGTTTACCGAACAGATCTATAACGAATTTATCGCCAGTTTTAACTGGAACCAGGGCGCTGCGTTTGGTTTTCTGTTGCTGGTGTTGTCGACCTTTATCATCTGGCTGGGCCTTAAACTGACCCGGCAGAATTTATCGAGGGCACTCAGTTGATCAGATCCCTGCCCAGCGGAAAAACCTATCGATACGGTTACCTGTTATACGTCAGTTTTTTTTACCTGTTCCTGTTTTCACCGTTATTGATTACCTGTGTGCTGGCATTCAACGATTCCAATTTTCCGGGCTTACCGTGGGAAGGTTTTACCCTGGACTGGTTTTTTGCCGATGAACAATATCGAACCGGTGTGTTTCACGATGACCGTAATCTGAGCGCCTTGTGGGTCAGCCTGCAAACCGCGATTGCGGTCTCGCTACTGTCCCTGATCCTCGGCACCATGGCCGCTTTTCTGTTTGAACAGGAACGGTTTCCATTTAAACAGCCATTGTTTTTTCTTTCGTTGACCCCGCTGGTCATCCCGGGCGTGATTCTGGGTATTTCGATACTTTTGGCCAGTAACACGGCCGGCCTGTATTTTGAAGAACACTGGGGTATCGATATTGAGATACTGCGCCCCAGTTTCTGGCTGGTGGTGCTGGGACAGATGTCGTTTATTTCGACGTTTGTCATGCTGGTGGTTTCCGCACGGTTGAAAAAATTCGATCCGGCATTGGAAGAGGCGGCGCTCAACCTCGGCGCGACCCGCCCCGAAGTCATTCGCCTGATTACCATCCCCTACCTGAAGCCGGCGTTGATCGGTGCCGGTTCAGTGGCCTTTTTGATGAGTTTTGAAAATTTCAATACCACCCTGTTCCTGATCGGTTCAGATACCACCCTGCCGGTATCGCTGTATCTTCAGGTCCGTGATGGCAGCACGCCGTTGATCAATGCCATAGCATTCATCCTGATTGTTTCGACCTCGTTACTGGCGCTGATCAACCTGCTGGCCAGTCAACGCCATAAGGATGAATGAACACCACGCAAGCCAGTGCCTGTAAACAGGCCCTGATACGCCAAGTGATTTATTTTCATATCGGTGTATTATCACCCGACCCATAATTAAACAAAAACACCAAAAGAGGAGACCTCATGAAGCTTGAATCCCTTGCTTTACATCATGGTTATGAACCAGAAGCAACAACCAAGGCGGCTGCTGTTCCGATCTATCAAACCACGTCCTATACCTTCGATGATACGCAGCATGGCGCCGACCTGTTTGACCTCAAAGTAGCCGGAAATATCTACACAAGAATCATGAATCCGACCACAGCGGTACTGGAGCAGCGTCTGGCTGAAATGGAAGGTGGTATCGGGGCCCTGGCTGTTGCATCAGGCATGGCAGCGATCACCTATTCGATTCAGGCCATAACCAGCAGTGGCGATAATATAGTCAGCACCACCCAGCTGTACGGTGGCACCTATAACCTGTTTGCACATACCCTGCCACGGCAGGGCATAGAAGTGCGAATGGCGTCTTTCGAAGATTTTGATGCGCTTGAAAGTCATATCGATGATAAAACCCGCGCACTTTTTTGTGAATCAATCGGAAACCCTGCCGGCAACGTAGTGGATATCGAAAAGCTTGCTGAAATTGCCCATCGCCATGGTATACCGTTGATTGTCGATAATACCGTGGCCACGCCCTATTTATGCAAGGCCTTTGACCATGGCGCCGATATCATCATTCACTCTTTAACCAAATATATTGGCGGACATGGCACGACCATTGGCGGCATTATTATTGATTCGGGTAAGTTTGACTGGGTTGCCAATAAACAGCGTTTTCCCATGTTGAATGAGCCAGACCCTTCTTACCATGGTGTGGTTTATACCGAGGCACTGGGTGAAGCCGCCTATATTGGTCGTTGCCGGGTTGTCCCCTTGCGCAATACCGGTTCGGCACTGGCGCCACTCAGCGCATTTTTATTACTGCAGGGTCTGGAAACCCTGGGTTTGCGCATGCAACGTCATTGTGAAAATGCCTTAAAGGTGGCCGAATATTTACAGCAACATCCCAAGGTAGCATGGGTCAGCTATGGCGCTTTACCCGATAGCCAATATTATGAAAATTGTAAAAAAATAACCAATGGACAGGCTTCGGGTATTCTCAGTTTTGGACTCAAAGGAGGCAAAGAAGCCGGGTCAACATTTATCGATGCCCTGCAGATGATTTTACGACTGGTTAATATTGGTGACGCAAAATCCCTGGCCTGTCACCCGGCGACAACCACCCATCG
>JANTFY010000159.1 GCA_024763185.1 Gammaproteobacteria bacterium
GCCAAACTGGAATGGGACATATTGCCTGACAGTCTTGCAGGCAAGGCGACAGCGTTGTTCTCTGAGACCGGGCAGGGCTTGTACGCGAATTACGGTCGTCCGACCATGGATTTTTCCGGTTTCTATCACGACTATGTTCGCTCTGTTGGGCAAAAGACGACGGAGTCCCTGCTGCTGGGGCCGATGTTTATTGCCATGGATACCACCAGCGCTATCGGTTTTACCGCATTGGGGCATCTCACACGAAAAGCACCTCTAACCAATAAAATGGTGTTGGCTGATGTCGTATCTACCGGCGTTTATGAAGGCGCCTCAGCCTGGTCTTCTGCAAAGTTAGGGGTGTTAACCGGCGCCAGTGCGATTCGAGTTACTGCAACTTTACCTATCCCGGGCGCTCATCTAGCCGCAGTGCCGGTCGGTTTTCTGGTGGGTGCCACCACGGCGATTTTTGCCAAAACCTACGCCAATCGCTATAAGGATAAGGCCATAGATGCCACTCATTACTCCATGATTCATTCCAAAGACAAGGAAGGTAAGCGTGAGGTCGTTTCAGCTTAAACAACCGGTTAGCTTTTTAACCAGGGCCAGTTATGACGATTCTTCCGGCGCTTCCAATTGATCGCTTTCGGCCAATTCGCAGCATTTTTCCTCTTCTTCCTCTAGCTCGCGTTTTTTACGATCACGTAACAGTTTAAGCGTAAGCGTCCGGTAATCACACCTTGACGGTTTGTCGCCAGTTATGTGGCAACAACTCATCGATCTGGCTGGCACGTTGTGTCGGTAGTCTCGTCAGCACATCTTTCAGCGAGCTGGCATAGGGAGCAAGAAGAATGGCGGGAATCCTGGCGACCGGGTAAAAGCTGGAAACGATAAAGAGACTCAACGAAGCGACGTTGCTGGCCAGTACCAAGATCGATTCCATCAACATAACCTCAACCCCCTGGGTTAGTTAACGACCGATGCGGGTAACCGGTCGTGAGAAATAATTTTGATCGTTATTCAATTCTGTTGCACTGCTGCCATCCTTTAATGACGGCTCGATAGCCAAACCTCACTTACCAATACGATTCATCAACATTCAACCTGCAAATAGCACTCATACACAAGCATACGGTTTTCCTCTGGCCTTACTCGGCTAGAGCATTGACGGCATATTCCAGTCTTGACAGCCCTTCTTTTATCATGGATTGCGGACAGGCAATGGTCATCCTCGCAAATCCGGCCCCCTGTCGTCCAAACCAGTATCCGGAATTGAGTGCTATACGTGCTTTTTGGGCCAGAAAACTTTCCAACTCCTTGGCATCCATACCCAGGTCATTAAAATCCAGCCATACCAGAAAGGTCCCCTCCGGCTCAACCAGATGTACCTTTGGAATATGATTGTTGAGGAAGTCTCTGAGGTAATCCAGGTTATCCTGCAGATAATCCAGAAACTGATTTAACCACTCTCCTCCATGCGAATAAGCAGACTCCATGGCCGCTACAGAAAACGTATTGGGCTTACCCAGGAAAAACTGATTGATATATGCCTTATATTGCTCGCGATATTGCTGATTCGGTATCACAACCAGGGCATCGGTTACACTGGCTATATTGAAAGATTTGGCTGGAGATAAACAGGTAAACGACTGTTGTGCTATTTCCCCGGATACCGCTGAATTAAAAGGGGTGTATCGATAATTTTTAAAAGTGATATCTGCATGAATTTCATCCGCAATCACCCGTACATTATGCCGGTAACAAATTTCACCTAGGCGCTGAAGCTCTTCCTTTGTCCAGACTCTACCGACCGGATTGTGAGGGTTACAAAGGATCAGCAACTTGTTTCGCGGATCAGAGGCTTGTTTTTCCAAATCTTCAAAATCCATTTCATAGCGCTTATCGGTTTTAATAAGGGGGCAGCGCACCAGTGTTCTGTTATTTTCCTGTATTGCTATGCGGAACTCGAAGAACACAGGGGGCTGTACAATAATGCCATCACCCTCTTCTGTATGCAGGTTTATCAGGCTGGTAATGGCATGCATGACGCCGTGGCTGAAGCATAGTTCTGATTTATTGATCGGCCACTGATGACGGCTCGCATACCACTGAACAATCGCATCTAACAGGCTATCCGGCCTGTATTCATATCCAAAAATACCATTTTCCGCGCGCTTGACGAGACTTTGAATAACGCCAGGTGGAGCCTGAAATTCCATATCAGCGACCCAGAAAGGCAATAAATCTTCGCGCCCAAAATGCTCCCGCATGGCAGGTTTTTCCCATTTTTCAGCTGGAGACTGGCTTCTATCAAATAATGTATTGAAATCTGTCATGGCACTCTCGCGGCAGAATCAAAGCACCAGTATATTTGGATTCCCGAATATTGTCGATATTGACCGTTTTACCTAAAGTGCCTTAGGGAGGCCCTTGTTATTTGGCAGTGCAATAATCATTGCCCGCACCACAATCAACCGAGGTTCGAAGCCTTAATCTTGCCCTGAGGTATCTGGACAGCGCGTCCACTCCGACATTCAACAGGGCTGTGATCACGATCAGGATCATGGCTTTATCAAAATATAATTCCTGGATAGAGCTATCGATATAAAAACCCAGCGTGGCGATACCCAGGATGCCCAGGATCGCCGACTCTCTCAGGATGATTTCCCAGCGATAAAAAAGGAAGGCCAGAAACTGACCATAAAGCCTGGGCACCATCTCGTAAAAATAGCGGTTCAAGCCGACAGCCGCGTCAAGTCTTAAAGTCATTTCGGTGGAATAACGACCGATCAAATGCCCGATAATGGCGCCATTGTGGAGAGCCAAGGCCGCGATGGCCGGTAACATGGAAGGCCCCCATAATTGCAGGAATATGTAAGCCAGAATATATTCCGGGGTGGATCGCATAACGACCAGGAGCAAATGCCCGATACCACGCCCCGTGCGCTGGAAAAAATGCCGGGATATCAACGGGAACATGATGAGCGCAAGGGCACCGGTGACGACGAGTGCAATCTGGGTCAACACCAGTGTATTGGCTATGCCCGGCAGGGCCTGGGTCATGAACAAATCACTGAACCAATGCCATGTCTCTGCCAGGGTTTCACCATTTCTTATCGGTGCCGGAATAATATCCTCAGTAAAGAAACGCGCGACATTCTCAAAGGATATTTGACTGTCGTTGGCAATAATAAAAGGGGCCGCAATAATGTAGACAGGCAATAATGCCGGGCGCACCCAGTAGCGAATGCTCGCAATCAATAGATAAAACAGCAGCAGCAAGGCCCAGACAACGGAATAATGCCCTTCCATAAAAGCCGAACTGAGCGAATAACCCAATGTTGGCAAACCGACAAACCCGAGTATGGCGCTCGATCTGAGACCACACTCCAGTCGGTACAGGGTATAGGTTTTAAAATGCGCCCATAGATCCGGTAAACGGGCATAAAAGAAAGAGGAGATAGTCGAGACATTATGCCCAATAGCCTGTAAGGCGGACTTGTCCCCCTCTTCCAGTATCTCGGCATATATTTTGGCGAAGGTCGCCGCATAGGGCAAGCCAATGGCCAGTAGTCCGGTCAGCGGATGCAAACCAAAGATTTGTAAAAAGATTAAAGCCCAGAACAGTTCGTGAATGGCGCGAATAAAAGCACAGCTTACTCGTACCAGGCGCCAGTGAAAAACCAGGGCCAGCAGAAATCCTGCCAGGCTGCCACCGGCCACACCCAGAATGGCAAACGACAGGGTCTGCAAAAAAGCCTGGGCTATTTCGCTTGCATTTGTCCAGTCAGGTGAAAACAAGCCCAGAAAAAGTCGTTTTAACTCCTGCCAGGGCTCCAGCGAAATCACTTCCAGGTCCGCAAAAACCAGGCTGAATACGCCAATCAGTACAAACAGCCAACTGACGTTCCAGGCACGCGAATGTCGGTAAACAGTATTCATGGGCGAGTTCCTTGGAAAGCCAGTGACGAAAAATGATACTCAGTAAAGACTTAAAAGGTCCTGGGTTGAAAGGGATTTGCTGGGACGATCAAGGACTATGCGACCATTTTCAAGGCCAATAATCCGGTCGCAGAATGCCAATGCCAGTTGAATATCATGCAATGCCAGCACAATGGTAGAAAATCCATCCATCAATTGTTTTAACACCTCCTTGGATTGTTGTTCATCGACGGATGATACGGGTTCATCCGCCAGTAACAATTGCCCTTTTTGAAATAAACTGCGGGCTACCGCAACCCGCTGTTTTTGCCCGCCGGATAATTCTCCAACCGGGCGAAATATATGCTCTTCAAGCTGCAGACCGGTAAGTATGGCACGCACCTTGTTAACCTGATCAGGCCAGGGTCTAATCAGGTTAACAAGGTTGTACCACGTCGAAAACTGGTCAAGACGCCCAATATACGTATTGTGATAAACCGACAGGTGCTGAACAAGACCGTAATCCTGAGGAACCAATGAGGTATCGACAGGATAACGGTCGTAAATTAGCTTTATCAGGGTTGATTTACCTGAACCACTTTGACCGACCAGCGCCAGCTTTTCACCTTTTGTGATATGCAAATCGATATCGTGGAGTGTCTTCACTCCACGATAGCTGGCTGTTTCGGCCTGTAGTTGAATCAATCGATTAACCCGATTTTTTTAGCGGTATCCAGAATCGGCTGATAATCCGAATTCTTGGCCGAGATAAATGCAGAGCGAGGAAAACGCTCCAACAGGTCAGGATCTTTCAAGTCCAGCAGAGCGGCTTTCACCTTGTCGCTAAAACCTTTTCCCCAGACCTTGTCAACATCGCCACGGATGGTCCATTGGTAATCCGGGTAAGTAGGTGTCTTCCAGATAACCGAAACTTTGCTGGTATCAATTTTACCGGCTTTTAATTCTTTCTCCCATACCTTGAAATTAACCGCCCCGACCTCATAAGCGCCTGACTGGACCAGGGAAATGGTTTTTGAATGATTACCACTGAAGCCAACCCGCTTGAAGATATCATTCACTTTTTTGTGCATGGCCTGCTCGATGTAATATTGCGGCATCAGACGACCGGAAGTGGAGCCCTTGGAACCAAAAGTAAAGGTCTTTCCTGCAATGCCGGTGGGGAAATCATCACTGGCTTTCAGTCCGGTACTGTGGTTGGCAATAATATAGGTACGGAAAGTTGTATCTTCAACGCCCTGGGCAATGGCCTGTGAATCCTTGACTCGCAGCCGCGCCTGCACACCCGACAACCCTCCAAACCAGGCAAGTTGCACCTGGTTATTGCGAAAAGCGGTTACCACCGCTGCATAGGATTTTACCGGCACATATTTAACCGGAATGCCGAGCTTGTTTGACAAGTAAGTGGCGATATCCCCGAAGCGCTCCTTAAGACGGGTTTCATCCTGGTCGGGAATCGCCGAAAAAACCAGGGTTTTATCGCTCACGGCCTGCGCCGAGGCAGAAAACAAGAGCACTAAGAATAAGAAAAGATGAATTGGTGTAATTTTTGTTTTAAACATTTTTATTATGATCCATATCATTGAAGGGAAGAGAAATATATATATTACCCCTTTAAAACTCTTTAATGTAAGTTAAAGCTTACAAGACATTATCCTGCTAATTTGAAATTTAAACTAAACACTAACCAATCTAATTTATATTTTTACCCGGGTTTTACAATTTCAGGAAAATCGTTTGATTTTTTATCATCCGCGTCATTCAATATGACCCCGCAAACCTTACCCAAACGTGCAGAGATTAACCAGTCATGCCATGCATATCGTCATAATCACGCCGGCAAAACATAAGTCGCTATCCGGCAATCGTGCCACCGCCGAGCGCTGGGCCTTTTTCCTGC
>JANTFY010000160.1 GCA_024763185.1 Gammaproteobacteria bacterium
AGCTGCCGGGTTTTGCGTGTAATCCAGGCATAGTGATCGATCGCAACCGATTGCTGGTGGCTGCAATAAGGGCATTCGATGCTGGCTGAATTCGCCGCTTGTGGGCACATTTCATCAAGCGTGTTATCGATCAAATCGATATCTTCGTTATTCAACGAAGAGATGTCGAAGGCTGGGTCGTTACCGGAAATAATCCGGCCCAACAGCATTTCCAGGGCACTTTTTTCGTTATGGGTGCTTGCCATGCGTTCTTCATCGGCGCCGGTTGGCACCCTCAGGATGACCTGCCCGATACTGAGTGTCAGCGAGGTTTGCGGAAATGATTCACCGGCCGGTTTTACCGGCATGTTGGCCGGATAAATCTGAAACTGGATCGCTTCGTCACAGGCCTGGCAGTTGGATGTCAGCCACTGTGGAGAGGGGTCTATCAAGCCTTGCAGTTGAAGGATCAGGAATTGCCTGTCACCACTACTTAGAGAGCGCACTGACTGTTCATCTGCTTTATGACCGGCGACCCTGTGCAGGGCATGGCTGAGGATAACAGTGACCTGTTCAGCCAGGCTGTGCAGGGCAAAACCGCTATCCGATATGATGCGTTCCAACTGCCCCGTTAGCGGTTTGAAGCTAAAATCACGGTGCAATTGACCATTAGCAAGCAGGCCACCCGGTAATTCCATGATCCTGTGCCGGGTTAGCTTTCAGTCGGTTCAGTCACGGCGGTATCGCGTTCCCATCCCTCGTGTTGCAGGGTCAATGTCTGGATACCCACCGTGTTCATGCTGTTTGCATCCAATTCCGGCATGGCCTGGAATTCCGAAACCCAGGCACGAAACAGTTTGTAGGACATGGCGACCTGCCCCTGCAGGTTGAGTACGTTGATAATGATGTCCTTGCGGTAATTGACCAGTGAAATAGCGGCGTCACCCTGGATGTTATTGACCAGGTTGGCCCAGTTCTCGAATACCGGATCGTGGGTCAGGCCCTGCTCCAGGGTTACTGCTTCATAGGAGGTGCCGCCAGGCATGATGCGTTGATGGGACGGGTCTCCGGCTGAGCGCCATTTAACCTGTTCTGTCGTTTTTTTCAGTGCACCCATCTTCTGTAAGCCAGCCACGGGTTGGCCATCGATGATGCATTGAAATTTAAAGGTCCTGTATGGATCGAATCGGTGAGCATTTGCCGGAAATGTTGGAGCTGCCATCTGTATCTCCTTAGTAATTAAATACTTGGTTGTTTATGTTTACTGTGTATCGAACGCTAATGGGTGTTTAGCCTTTACTCTTCGCCGACCTTTTGCTGGATACGGACAATGACAAATTCAGCCGGTTTCAGTGGTGCAAAACCCACTATGACAATCACCTGGCCACGGTCGATATCGCCCTGGGTCATGGTGTCACCCAGGCCACAGCGAACGAAATAGGCGTCTTTGGCCGTTTGCCCCTGAAAAGCACCCGCGCGGAACATGCCATTCATAAAGGTGCCGATATTGGCACGCAGTGAACCCCACAAAGGATGGTCGTTGGGCTCGAATACCGCCCACTGGATACCGTTGTAGATGCTTTCTTCAATGTAGATGGCGGTACGGCGGACCGGTACATAACGCCATTCGGGGTCGGCCTTGGTCGATAGCGAACGGGCACCCCAGAAAACGGAGCCATAGCCCGGTAATTTGCGAATGCAGTTGATACCCAGGGGATTGAGTTGATCCTGTTCCAGGTTTTCTACGGTGAACTCCAGTCCGGCGGCACCGGTCAGGCGGGTTTCCACGCCTGCAGGCGCTTTCCATACTCCACGTTTGCCATCAATTTTTGCCCACATGCCTGCGGCAATGGCAGACGGTGCGACCTGAACGGTTTTATTGGCATCGGGAGCCTTGTCCGGGTGAAACAGCGGGTTAGCCATATCAACCCAGGGATAATAAAGCACGCTATAGGTGGAGGTGGGTAATGACAGGCCGTTGACCACGGTGGCATTTTCCAGCTCCATGCCTGCAGGGGGGTCTACAATGACAACCCGGTTTTTCATCGACTCGCAATGAGCCAGGGTTGCTGCGATATTACCTTGGCCGGTTGCTCCATCCCAGCTACTGCCGGGCAATACGATGATGCTGATATCGCGGTATTTACGCAGTGTGTTTTCGTATAATGCGGTGAAATCCGGCGCGGTGGGTGTTGCGGCTGCTCCGCCTGCGAGCGCGGTGCCATTGCCGTTTGTGGCCGGGTACTGGATGGAGGTGGCCCCGGTCAGGACATCAACACTGATTAGAGACGACTGATCGTTGATAATGGTTTCGGCAAAGTTATCACTGCTGGAATCCATGGATACGGAAGAAAACTTTTCGCTAGCGGTAAAAGAACTGCCGTCATTGCTGCCGACATGCAGGTCGAAAACATAAGCGATGTTGCTGATACGCGCGGCCAGGGTAGAACTACCGTCAGTGATATCGGTGATCAACATGACATCGGTGGTCCCGTCGTTAACGGTCAGGGTATTGGCCGTTAATGGGTCGCCATCTTCGTCGGTCAGGTCGGCTTCTGCCGCTGCCGCCAGGTCAAGCGAGGCAAGCACCGAATCGATACGCACCAGTGCTGATTTGCCGTTGACTTTAGTGGAAACAAAGTCGCCACGGGTTGAATCCAGAGAGAGTCCGTAATAGGTTTCCTGGACATCGAAGGTGCCGCTATTGACACCCACCTCAAGATCGAATAACAAAACCGGGTTTAAAATGCGTATAAAGAGGCTGTCCGCCCAGTTACCCGGGCTGGAAGCGGTGATGGTCATGACACCGGCCTGGGCCGTGGTATTCGGGTCCGAGTTTGCATCCAGGCTCAGGGCCGATGCACTGGTGGCCCCGGAAGCCAGGCGGCAGATATAGGCGGCACCACCACCGTTCAGGTAATAGGCCTGGACGGCCAGACCCATGGCATCGTTGGTACTGTCAATCGGGCCAAATTCCTTGACATAATCATCGAATTTTCCGATCAGGGTGGGTTCTCCAACAGGCCCACGGTTGGCGGCGCCAACGAAGGCGGCTATTGAAGTGGCAACGCCTTCAATCGGTTTGGAACCGCTGGGAATTTCTTCTATATAAACGCCGGGATGTAAATAACTTGGCATGTCTCTCACCTCTTGTTTAGGTTTTTAATCTGTAAAAATTTATTGTGGAAACACGCAGCAGCTGATATCTGTGGGACAAACAGGTCAGTAATTAACACGACTTAATCAGTCCCGATCAGGCTGGTGCGTGTCAATCTGTTTCATTCAATTTAGCCATCGCGGCCGTATACTGTTTTGCCCGGAACGTAACATTCTTCGTGATTGTCTGGACTATTACAATCGGATCGTAAGTGATAAATTTAAATCGAGTGCACGTTGAAGGTATGTCGGTTTCAATACCGGAATGAGGGAAGATAGCCATATTTATACTCCTGTAATATATAACTTATTTTTCTGTTAAGGCAGGGTAGGACATCGATTCTCGACAAATTCTCAGTTAGCCTGTGAATCACTCTTCCCTAGGATTCTGGAGTTATTTAAAAACTGTAACTTTTTTTTGTCAAGCGATATAAAATATTATTTTGTGGTTATTGATATGCGTCATCGGCTAATAAAATACGCTAGGCTCTGCTGATAAAATTAATTAATAATTAGATTCAGTTGATTCGTTTTTTTTATCTCCTTGAAAAAAGTAGCAGAGTGTTTGGTGTAAGATGAATTACAGGCTGCGACTTCAAAATTCAAAACGTCTTCTTACTTTGAAATAACTTCATAACTCCCGTTCTTGACCTCGTTACCATAGGTCAATTGGTGTGAGAGATTGAATGTTGATCCGTCCTTGGTTGTCACCACGGCTTTCACCCTGAATAGTCCCCATGTCCAGATGACCAGGGTACAGTTAGGGTTTGTGAATGACCTTTTTACCTCTTTAAACCTGTATTTAAAAGTAGGGTGTAATTCGTACTCTACAGAGTCAACATAGGGTAGATCATTCCCCTCCAGGTAAATGGATACTTTGTATAAAGGTTTGTCTGAGTCCGGGTTTCTTACATAGATGACCGGCTGGTTATCCACCTGCTCGATCACGGAATCCCGCATTTCGATTTCAATTGTGCTTTTTTGATACATACACGACTCCGAGCGGTCATTTGCCCCTGGGTTTGGGGGCCTGGGTGATACCGCCTGTACTATCGCTGGTGTCCTGTACCTGGTCACTCCCGTCTATGCTTGAAGGTTTTTCTACCACTTTTTGTTTGGCCGCTGATTCACCAAAATAATAGCCGATGATAGCGCCCAGTAACCCACCCAGGGTAGAAGTCACTGACTGCAAGGCATCGCTAATACTGCCTTGGGCATCACCGGCGTTTATCATGGCATAGGCCAGCGAGGCGGCGAATATAAGCACCAGTACCAGAGCCAATAAGTGCCTGAAGTCATTGATGATTTTTGCCAGCATATCAGCGATAACATAGCGCAGAGCGCTCCTCTCGTCTCGCTTGGTAATGTTTTTAAATCTGCCTATGCCCGTCGTCCAGCAGAACCACTGAATAAAAATCATGAGTATGAATAACACGAAGAGAGCAATGGCTATACCTTCTTTATTCGTCACCAGATAATCAAACATTGCTTCTCCCCATGCTGTGCAGACTTGTCAGCGAATTATAATCAGAAAATATTGAATATTCATCACCTCCACTGAGATGACGCCAGTAACCGATGCGAAAAAGCCAGGATTTTAAAAACAAGGCAGCATGGGAGCTGACCTTTAGCAAAAATCCATTAGAATAAGACCGGTTTAGGTTTCATTTAAGGCGAGCGATGGATTTAGGAATTATTGGCATTGGTCAGATGGGGCGAGCGTTTGTGGAACGCTTGCGTTTACAGGGTTTTACGTTCCATGTTTATAATCGTACCCGGGACAACATCGGGGGGCTGGAAGATACGGGTGTTATAGTGTGTTCCACGGCCGAGGAGTTGATCGGGTCATGCAACACGATAATTTTAATGGTCAGTGATGCGCAAGCGATCCGCGAGGTTCTGAAGCTTGATCAGCCTGGCGTTAAGTCATCTGGGCTGCAGGATAAAACTATCCTGCAAATGGCAACGATTGCCCCGGGCCAGTCTGTCGCCATCAGCAAAGCTGTAATATCTTGCGGCGGTCGTTACCTGGAGGCTCCCGTGCTTGGCAGCATACCCGAGGCGAAAGCAGGCACCCTGATTATTATGGCTGGCGGGCCTAAAGATGTGTTCGAGGATAGCTTGCCGGTTTTGCAGGCCCTGGGTACAGCGCCCCGCTATGTTGGCGAAACCGGTTCTGCGGCTGCACTCAAGCTGGCCATGAACCAGTTGATTGCTGCATTGACCGCCGGCTTCTCACTGAGCCTGGGTTATGCCATTAGCCATGGTGTCGATACCGATCTGTTTATGGATACCGTACGCGACAGTGCGCTGTATGCAAAAACCTACGATAAAAAGCTGGAAAAATACCTCAGCCGGGACTTTGGCAAGGCCAACTTTTCAACCAGGCACCTGCTTAAGGATATCCGGCTTTTTATCGAAGATGCCCAGGCGGCAGATTTAAATACGGCCGCGCTGCAAGGTATCGAGCAGATAACCAGTCAAACGGTCGAGGAGGGGTTTGATGTGATGGATTATTCATCGATTTACCGGACCATCTTTCCAGACAGTAAACGCTAGGC
>JANTFY010000161.1 GCA_024763185.1 Gammaproteobacteria bacterium
GAAGTGCGTGATGGGGTTGTGACCTTGACCCTGTTGCTGGGGGTTTTGGGTGAGGTAGAGGTGCAAAATAATGACTTGTACGATGGTGCTATGCTGTCATCAGTTTTTGATGATAATTTAACCCTGCCGGTAAAAAGCTCAATAGTTGAAGAAAATATTTACCTCATTAATGATTTTCCGGGCGTGTTGGCAACCGGTTTTTTTCAGCCAGGTTCTCAGGTAGGAGACACCAAGCTCACCATTAATGTACGTGATGAAAAGCGTTATGACGCCAATCTTCGCCTGGACAATCATGGTTCTGAACAAACTGGTGAATATCGTCTTTATGGCGAAACTTTGTTTCACAATCTATTGGGGACCGCTGACCAATTAAAACTGGCAGCGTTATGGACGGTAGAGCCGGATAATTCGACTTACTATGAGTTGCGCTACGCTTCACGTCTGTTTAGCCCTCGATTTAATCTGGCTTTAGGGACCTCGAATAACGATTTTGTATTGGGCGAGGGCAGTTCTGAAACAATTGATAACCTGGGGATATTTGGTGAGACCATACAGTCGGATATTACCGCCACCTACAGTTTAAAACGAAGCAGAACAGCCAGTTATTTTGTGGATGTGGTGCTGGATAATATCGAGTCTCAACTTCGATTGGGCGCCGTGGGCGGATCGGATGATGACACCCTGGATGACAAGGTTGAAAATCTCTCGTTAGTATTCAGGTATGATATTTTAAATGAGAAAAGGAAAATTTTGCATCAAGGTGATTTGACTTTAAAGCAGGGTCGCTTTGAGTTTGGTGCCGAAGAAGGGCAGGACGAAAATTATAATATTATCGGTTTTAACTATTCGTTACTCACATTCTGGCAGGTGCCTTATTTTGAGCTAAATTCTCGCCTCATCTATCGAACCTCCGGTCAGTTTTCAACTTCAGCACTATCATCCATCAACCAGTTCTCGCTGGCCGGGCCTTCCAGGGCCAGGGGTTATCCGGTTAACCAGTTTTCTGCCGATAATGCCTTGTATATGGGTGTGGATTGGTTATTTGATGCACCCAAGTTGTTTGATATAGAGGTCGGCAAAAGCAACCTGCGCAAGATGCTCAAACCTTTTGTATTTGTCGATGCCGCCTATGGTGAGGTTGTGTCACTGGTAGACGGGGAGGAGGATGCAACCGGCCAGTTGGTGAACTGGGGTCTGGGTTTACAGTTTTCTTATCGAAACAGGTTTAATGGCAACCTGCAGCTGGCTTTTCCCGCGCATGAGGTTTTCTCCAACGAGGTGGATGTGCCAGACGATAATGTGAAGCTGGTATTCGATTTTCAGTACAGTTTTAGATAGAAAATGTGATGCGTTATTCAGGTCTAATCATGCAGCGTTTAAATACCAAAAATTTAATATTTTATGCATTGTTTAAGCCCGGATTATGGATTATCATTAATTGACACAATCAACTAAAAAAGGGATCACCAATGGCAATTTATCTACTATATGAAGGAATTAAGGGAAATGTAACTGCTGACGGATACAAAGATCACATCGCTGTACAATCTGTTCAGTTTGGTGTGGGCCGAGGCATCTCAATGGAGGCAGGCAACATTTCCAATCGTGAATCAACTCGCCCCAGTCTTAGCGAAATTTCTCTTACCAAAGAAGCGGATAACTCGGTGACCGCTCTTTTTAAAGAGTCCGTGACCGGAAACGCGGGTAAAAAGGTTGTTATCAAATTCGTTCGTACGGGTTCTGATAAAGTTCAGGAATATATGGACTATACGCTGGAAGACTGCCTGGTTAGTGGCTATTCCATAACGGCAGATGCTGAAGGCGCACCGATGGAACAGATTACACTGAGCTACGCCAAAATCATGATTAATTACAGTGACTTTGACAAAACCAATAAATCAGGTAATCCTCAACGTGTGGGTTATGACCTGACCACGGCCAAGCCGCTATAAACTTATTCGCCACGCCCTGTCAGGGGGGTGCTTCGGCCTGACCTGCTGGCAGGTATATGCCGAATATCGAACTATCACTTCGGGTACAAGCCCGAAGTGATAAAACTCTTCACAACGATGAGAGTGGGTCCTGGCACTGGCTGACCTCGCAACGAGGGCTTAAATCCTATGAGTGACTATACTCAAGACGAGCGATTAATCTCTATTTCTACGCCGTTAAAAACGGATGAACTACTGCTCACTTCTTTCGAAGGCGTTGAACTTATCTCGGACCTGTTTGAATTTCAGATTGAAGTTCTGTCCAAAAATCATTCCATCAAGCCTGAGCAGTTAATCGGTAAAACCATCACCCTGTCTATACATAATGAGATAGGCAGAACCTTTAATGGTTTTGTCAGCCGCTTTGTCTATGGAGAGGTGCAGGGGGAGAATCTGAGGACCTACCGACTGACCATGGTGCCGTGGTTATGGTTCTTGTCCCAAACCAATAATCACCGAATTTTTCAGGAAAAAACCACCAAAGATATCGTGACTCAGGTTTTTCAGGACCTGGGATTTAACGATTATGAATTTAATCTCTCTGAAGACTATCAAGCCCGGGAATATTGCGTTCAGCATAACGAAAGCGATTTGAATTTCATTTCCCGCCTGCTCGAAGAGGAGGGTATATCCTATTTCTTCGAACAAAAAGATGATTCACACGTAATGAAAATCGTGGATGCGGGGCATGTTTATGATAAATGTGAAGAGACGGATCTGACCTATTCAACCGGAAGCCAGCCCAACACGCAGATCAACCGTTGGGAACATCTCTATGAGTTCAGAAAGGGCAAATGGTCACAGACTGATTATGATTTCAAGACGCCCGGTAAATCCCAGTTAAAGACCAAGTCTTCCACCAGTAAATTTGCCAATGCCAAAAATTATGAACATTATGAATACACCCCGTTTCATGATTTTTCCGGAATCGAGGCTTTAACCACCAAGCGTATCGAAGCCGAGGAAATGCCGCTGGACACGATAGAAGCCTCGGGTGATTGTTCAAGCTTTTATGCCGGGGGTAAATTCAACCTGGCCCGGCACGTGGTAAAAGAAGAGCAGGGCGAATACGTCATTATCGCAATCAGGCATCGCGCCTATGATGGCAGTTATCTTGCCGGTCAGGGTGACAGCTCAGATTACAGTAACGATTTTTCCTGTATTCCCGAATCGGTCAAGTATCGTCCACCCTTGGTACATGGCAAACCCTGGATGCAGGGACCACAGTCAGCGCTCGTTGTCGGGCCGTCCGGTGAAGAGATTTACATCGATGAGTATGGAAGGATCAAGGTTCAGTTTCACTGGGACCGTGAAGGTGAAAAGAACGAAAACAGCACCTGCTTTTTAAGGGTCATGCAGCCCTGGGCTGGGGCAGGCTGGGGTACTTCATTTATTCCGCGTATCGGCATGGAAGTGGTGGTCAATTTTTTCGATGGTGACCCTGACAGGCCCGTGGTAACCGGCTCTTTATACAATGGCGATAATCAGCCGCCTTATCCATCCAAGACACAGAGCGGTATCAAAACCCGTTCTACCAAAGGCGGCAGTAACAGTAACTGTAACGAGTTCCGCTTCGAAGATGAAAAAGGGTCAGAGCAGTTTTACCTGCATGCCGAAAAAGACATGGATACTGAGGTTGAAAATAATGAGACCTTGTCAGTGGATAATAATCGAACCAAAACAGTTGGTGTTAATGAAACTTCCAGCATTGGAAAAAACAAGGATAAAAGTGTCGGCGAAAATCAATCTGAAAGTGTAGGCAAAGACAAATCCATTAGTGTCGGCAGTAATCATACGGAATCCATTGGCGCCAATAAAACCATGGATGTCGGTGGCAATCACACAGAAAGTATTGCTAAAAATACGACCATTGATATTGGTGACAGTCTTACGGAGTCTATAGGTAAAGATTGCTCAATTGATATTGGCAAGGACTTTACACAAAATGTCGGCAAGAATATTGGTATTGTTGCTGGTGACTCCATTACGTTAAAAACCGGTTCCGCTTCCATTGTTATGAAAAAGAATGGAGACATTACCATTAAAGGTAAAAACGTGACGGTACAGGGTTCTGGTAAGATTAATATCAAGGCATCCAGTGCTGTGGCAATAAAAGGTAGCAAGGTAACAAATAACTAAGCGCAACATTTATGAAAAATGAAGCCAGCGAAGAAGACCTGCAAAGTACTGTCACCACGCAAATTGCTCCTGGCGAGATCATTATTGGTAACCTGGAGGGAATAGATCACCAGGGAAAACCTCTAGTGAGTTTTTCGGAGTTGACTTCAACTCAACCGATCGTCGCACTCTCCACAATTGCGTTGAAACAACAGGATTCAGGCCGTCAAATAGCCTTGTTGTTCGCTGAGGGTGACTTGTCAAAGCCGGTCATTATTGGATTAATCCACAGTCCGTTGGATGAAATGATTGAAAATTTCGAATTTACAGCGGAAGCTGATCAAAAAGAAATAGACAAGGATGAAGACGATCAGGATATTGAGCATATCTATCTGGATGGCAAAAAGGTCATTTTTGAGGGTAAGGAAGAAATCACTTTAAAATGTGGTGACTCAAGTATTACACTAACCAACACAGGTAAAATTTTAATTCGTGGTAAATATTTATTATCCCGATCGACCGGTGTCAACCGAATCCTGGGTGGATCTGTGCAGGTGAATTAATTTTTTACTTTTAACTGCGGGGCATGACTGAATCATTTCCGTGATCTGATGAATTAACAATGTTGCAATTAAAAAATCGCACGCCATTTGCAGCACAACTCGCCCTTTTTCCTAATAAAGAAGGCATTGATACTTTATACATCATCGTAAAGGCCTCGCTCAACCTGGGTGAGCAGTGGACATTGGCCGATGAACAGGAGCCCCCAGTCGCTGCAGATGAATACTGGTCTGACGATCCGTCGACATCCAGTATCAAGGCGGCTTCTGATATGCACATTGGCAAACCCTCCACTGATGTCATTATGCTGGGTCAGGCCTGTGCCGAAAACGAACGAAAAGTCACTCAACTGGATGCATCCTTATCGGTGGGTTCAATCAGTAAAACAATAAGAGTATTTGGTGACAGGGTCTGGGACAGCGGACGCATTTCACCACCCAGGCCCTTTACCAGCATGCCACTGGTTTACGAAAAGGCTTTTGGTGGCATCCATATTGAGCAGGATAAAATCATCGCCGGTGAAGCACGCAATCCTGTCGGTTGTGGATTTGCCGGCAAGCGAAAAGCGCGTGATATGGATGGCCAGCCTGTACCGAATCTTGAAGACCCGCGGAAACTGCTGCAACAACTGGGTGATGTTGTTAATCCTGCCGGTTTCGGCGTTATAGCACCAAACTGGCAGCCCAGGATTAGCTATGCAGGCACTTATGATGAAGCCTGGCAAAAATCCGTTGCCCCTTATTTACCCAAAGACTTTGATAGTCGTTTTTTTAATATGGCGCATCCTGATATGGTCTACCCCGGCTATCTGCAGGGGGGAGAACCGGTGAGCATCCATGGCATGCATCCAAACGGGCCATTGAACTTCACTTTACCCCTGTTTGAAATTCATGCCGATGTGGTTTTTAATTCGTGTCACCAACAGCCGCCTTTTAATCTGGAAACACTGATTTTGGAGCCCAATCTGTTAAGCCTGAAAATGGTTTGGAAAGCGGCCATACCCTGTGATAAGCAGGCGTT
>JANTFY010000162.1 GCA_024763185.1 Gammaproteobacteria bacterium
GGCGATGATCGACCAGCATGCCCTGACTGGTGAGTCGCAACCCGTGGAAAAGGAAACCGACGATCCGGTATACGCCTCTACCCTGCTCGTCAGCGGCAGCATCCAGGTCAAGGTCACCAGAGCCGGCCATGAAACCACCATCGCCAAAATTACCGATATCCTCAACAACACGTCCGCTTATACCACCTCGATTCAGCTGAAAGGGGAACGCTGGGCCAATATTATCGCCCTGCCCATTTTTGGTCTGACACTGGTGACGATTCCCACCATGGGCCTGATGACGGCGACCACGGTTTCGCACAGCACCTTTGGCAACCGGCTCAGAATCGTTGCACCAATCGGCACACTGAACTACCTGAATGCCGCGCTGGGTAAAGGCATCCTGATCAAGGACGGACGTGTCATCGAGGAGTTGGACAAGGTCGATACCGTGCTGTTCGACAAAACCGGCACCCTGACCCATGAGCAACCCGAAGTGGGGCAAATTATCAGCTGTAGCGATCAATTCAGCCGTGATGACATTCTCGCCTTTGCCGCCACCGCGGAACAGAAACTCAGCCACCCGCTGGCGCTGGCCATTCTCAAAAAAGCCGATGAATCCGGCCTGGATTTGTCCTCCATTGATGAATCCGGATTCAGCATGGGTTATGGCATAACCGCCACCATAAACGACCAACTTGTCAGGGTCGGCAGTGCGCGTTTTATGGAGATGGAGCAGATTACCATCCCCAAGGTGATCGCCACCGCGATGGAGCAATCTCATCACGAAGGCCACTCGCTGGTCATGGTCGCGGTCAACAACGAAGTCACCGGGGCCCTTCAGATCGTGTCGACAATTCGTCCGGAAGTGAACGCGATGATTGAAGGATTGCGCAAGCGTGGCATCCAGCACATCTCCATTGTTTCCGGCGACCATGAAATTCCAACCCGCAAACTGGCTGAATCCCTGGACATGGACAGTTACCACTACGAAGTATTGCCCCAGCAAAAAGCAGATATTGTCCGTAAACTGCAACAACAGGGCAGAAAAGTCTGCTTTGTCGGCGACGGCATCAACGACGCCATCGCGATGAATACTGCCAATGTGTCGGTTTCCTTAAGTGGCTCCACATCGATAGCCACCGATACCGCACAGGCCGTGCTGATGGATGGCAGCCTGGCACATTTATGCGACCTGTTTGATATTTCCCACAAGCTAAAAAACAACTTATGGCGCAGCCTTGTGCTCGTCACTTTGCCCTCCGTTTTCAGTTTGGGCGGCGCGCTTTTCTGGGGTTTAAGACTGGGCTGTTCATTTCTTATTATCTATTCCAGTTTTGCCGTGGCATTGGGCAATGCCATGCTGCCGATGCTGGAGTCCAAAAAAAATCCGGGTGATAGCCTCTGAATAAGCAGAGCTCGCTGTTAAAAACATGGACCACTTGCAACCAAAGATTACCTTGTTGCCAATCTTTTTAACAACCGCGATGAGACAGTTCTCATCAATAATGAGAGCATGTAACAAGCAAGCATGATGCTGCGCTCAAGCGAAACTGAAATATATACTTTAATTCGTATATATGATTGGCAATATCGATGTGATAAAATCTACATTCTTTTGCGCCTTACCCAAAAAAAAGAAGAAGGCTTGGCTAACTTACATTATCTAGAGACGAATTCAACACGATGGTAGAAGCTATTTTATTTCTGGGCGGAAATATACTCGGTCTTAGCGTGTATTATAAAAATAAGGAGCAAAAGAAAAAAAAGCCCCTGCATGCCCTGATGAGCAAGGGGTCTCCACAGCTTATTCCAGCGGATGATGATAAAAAACAAACCGGCTCGGGCAAAATTGAGGCCGTAAAAAAACGCACACCCGAAGAAAGGAAAGCACTTCGTGTGTTAAGTGGCAATGTGGGTGCTGTAGCCCTTTTGCTGGCCAGTCGCTTCCATCCTGCAGCGTATCTGCCGGGTGCTGCATTGGCTTTATATGCCTGCATTCCTATCTATAAACGTACCTACATCGCAATATTCCAGGAAAAAAAGCTTAAAAATGATGTATTGAATGGCCTGGTTGTCGCTGGAACCGTGGGTACCGGTCATATTCTGGTCACCGCAATTTTTACCTTCGTGTCCAATCTGGGTACCGTTGTTGTTCAAAAAAGCAAAGGCTATTCGGAAGAAATGCTCAAGGGGGTATATGATCAAAAGGTCAGCACCGTCTGGCTGTTGCGAGAAGGTACCGAAATCGAAACCCCGATTGAAGAAATAAAAATCAACGATGTGATTATCGTGCATACCGGGGAATTGATCCCACTGGATGGAAACATTCTTCACGGCGCCGTCACCGTTGATCAGCATGCCCTGACCGGTGAATCCATTCCCGTTGAAAAGGGAGAGGGCGATAAAGTATTGGCTTCTACGGTCGTGATTGCCGGTTACGCCCGGGTTAAGGTTACACAAACCGGGCAAAATACTGTGGTGGCAAAGATAGAAAACGTATTACAGGGCACTTCCCATTTCAAAACAGGTATTCAGCTCAAAGGAGAGGAATGGGCGGACAAGGCTGCTGCACCGATTCTGGGGCTGGGACTGATCTTGTGGCCTTTTCAAGGTGCCGCGGTCACAACAGCCGTATTCAATATGAGCCCCGGTAACGGCATTCGCTTATCGGCCTCAGCACAAACACTCACGCACATCATCCTGGCAGCGCAGGAAAATATCCTGATCAAGGACGGCCGGGTTCTTGAGCAACTCATGGAAGTGGATACCGTTATTTTCGACAAGACCGGCACGTTGACTGAAGATGAACATGCCGTTAGCCGCATCCTGCCAGTCAATGGCGATTATAACGAAGATGAAATTTTGTACTATGCGGCAGCAACCGAACAAAAAGTGAATCACCCCTTGGCCAAGGCCATTATAGAAAAGTCCAAAGATGCGGGAATTACCTTACCGGATGCCTCGCTATCCGATTCCAGGTACGAGGTAGGCATGGGCGTTACTGCCACCGTTAAAAGCAAAACCACCCAGGTGGGCAGTTTGTCCTTTATGGAGAAGGCGGGCATCCCTATCCCTGATGAAATTAAAGATGATGTGACAGCAACCATAGCCGAGGGTTTTTCTGTGGTCATGGTGGTTATTGAAGGTCATATCGTGGGTGCTATTGAAATCCAGGCACAATTACGCCCTGAAGTTACACAGGTTATCAAGGACCTGCGTGAACGTGGCATCAAACATATGTACATCCTGTCGGGTGACCAGATGGAACCGACACGCCAGATGGCCAAAATGCTGGAGCTGGACGGTTACTTCCATAATGTTTCTCCCGAAGATAAAAGCAACATCATCGAAAAATTACAGCGTGAAGGTAAAAAAGTCTGTTTTATTGGCGATGGCATCAATGATGTCATTGCCATGAAAAAAGCCAATGCTTCCATTTCTCTGAGTGGTGCAAGCTCCATTGCCACCGATGTGGCACAAGTCGTTCTAATGAGTGGAACATTACTGGAACTGGATAACCTGTTTGAAATTGCCCAGAACCTGAAAAACAAATTAATTATGACGATTACTTCCTACACAACGGTAGTGCTGGTCTCTTTCAGCAGCATCGTCTTTCTCGGAGCACCGCCATTTGTAGCGCTGGTTATCCAATCCCTCGTTAATAATACCTACGGCATGTCACAGGCCTTACTGCCCTTGAAGCAACTGCGAGATAATAAAAAGCTGGAATATGAAACAGAAAAGAAATTACTCGCTGAAAAGAACCCTGACCTATAGGGTTTTCAATACTTCCCGCATCTATCAAATAAGAATTCATCAAATTCTTTATAGTCTCCCTTCTTTGTCGAGCCGTTGAAAAGTAAAGCGCATGGACTTTATGCCATGGTTAGATGTGACTCATTTGAATTTTACTGATTGCAGATGCACGGTTTAGTCGTACTACAGCGATCCGTGTTTTATCGTCCCGGCTAAATCAGCCATTTAATTCGCTTTGCTTACCATCTCCTCTTACTCGCCAAACAAAGGCAGGCGAGTATTTATGGACTATAATCAAATAGTGGTCATTTAATGAATGACAGCGGTATAAACTAAACTGCAATATTGCGTATGAGAGCTGCGTAAATATTGAATTTGGTGTATATTATTAACCTACATTAAACTTTTTAATCAAGGCATTTCATGATAACTCCCGAATCATTCACTCGAACGCTTGCAGATCCCACCCGTTTACGCATCCTCATGTTACTACTTCAAAAGGATGAGTTATGCGTTTGTCATTTGACGAGTATTCTGGAAATGGTTCAACCCAAGGTGTCCAGGCATCTGGCAGTACTGCGGGAAAACAAACTGTTGGTGGATCGAAGAAGCGGTTTATGGATTCACTATCGGTTAAACCCTGGCTTACCTATCTGGTGTTATAAAACATTACAGGCTTTATCAAACGGTTGCATGAGTACTGAACCTTATACCAATGACCAGAAGCGCCTTAATAAACTGGATACCTGTTCAGATTCCCAAAAAGCACCCAAACTCAGTATCGCCAAGTAATATTCAACTACCCGCTGGTTGTTGGTTTTCCAGTTTATATTTCCTTGCTTTAACACAGGGAATATTCATTGATTACGTACCGTCAGGCCAATACTGAATTACCGAAATCCCGATAACTACCCGGGCATATGATTTTTGGTCTGCCCTATTCTACTCAACGAAATAGCTTACAAAACCGCGTGTATTGACATCGGTGGACAGGGCTTTTATATTGCTTATATCTGATTCATCGCATGTATTGATGCCGCGGAGGGTATATCGCAAGCTGCTCACTAATTTTACATTAAAGATAGTGGGTAGAAGAGTTTCATATACCACCGTGCCAAATAAGTACCTCCTCCGGCGGAAAAATACAATAAAAAACAACGATCTGGCTGGCACCCGTTTTATTCATCATTAATTGGACAGGTTATTTCCTTACACGATGCTTCACCAGATACACAAGGACACTCGTTAATGCTTCATGTTCTAGCAATCGGCAGCGCTGTTGCAATTGGAAGTAGCCTGGCATTTGTGCGCCGCTCCAGGACGTTAAGACGCAAACACCACTACACAAAAGCGCACATCAAGACACAGCCGTTTCTCAATTCACAAAAGTCGTCAACCGATAACAAAGTACCAGGCACCAGAGAGAAACTTATTGCTCTACGGAAAGTTATTTCCATCTCCCTGGGTGGGACACAGGACCGAGATGAGCACCTTAAACAGATGGATGCACATCGAGGCAGGCATAACATTCAGACGGTGGAACGAAATCTTGACCGGAGAATACAAATTTCGCTTGGCCTCATGGGTTTGGCGGCAGTCAGTTCTTTTTTCTCCGCGCCGCTGTTACGCATTGCAGCTGCCGGCACCCTGTTGAACAACTTGCCGGTCTTTCAGGAACTGTTCAAGAACCTGAAAAAAGGCCGTATCACCACCGAACTGCTGGAAATCGTTTCCCTGATAAGTTTTCTGCTATCGGGATTTTTCTTCCTTGCCACGTTTGTCGCTTTTATTGCACTGCTGGACCTGAAGCTGCTGAGACGAACCGAACAGCACTCGCACCAGCAATTGATCGACCAGTTCGGTCAGAAATCGCATAGGATATGGGTACTCATCGATGGTGCCGAAGTCGAGATCCCGCT
>JANTFY010000163.1 GCA_024763185.1 Gammaproteobacteria bacterium
ATCATGATTAACTCGGTATTGAAGATAAACATAAACGGTAAAATCGCCGTGCGAATGTCATAGGTAAAACCCTGGATGCCAGTGCGGATCGGATCACCCTGTGAGATTGCCGCTGCCGCATAAGCCGCCAACCCCACCGGCGGCGTATCATCTGCCAGTATGCCAAAATAGAAGACGAACAGGTGAACCGCAATAAGAGGAACAATCAAGCCATTAGCAGCGCCCAGGCTCACAATTACCGGCGCCATCAGGGTCGAAACCACGATGTAGTTCGCCGTGGTCGGCAGACCCATGCCCAGTATCAGGCTGATCATTGCAGTCAATAGCAACATCAGAATCAGATTACCACCGGAGATGAATTCAACGAATTCAGTCATGACCAGACCAACACCGGTCAGAGTAACTGTACCCACAACAATGCCTGCTGCAGCGGTCGCCACACCAATACCGATCATATTACGTGCACCTGAAACCATACCTTCGGTGAGGTCAGACAATGCCTTGCTATTGGCGCCTTTTATATCGGCCTCATGCTGATGGCGGAAGAACACCTTAAGTTGACGGTGGGTCATCACCACAAAAATCATGAACATGGCCGCCCAGAAAGCGGACAGCCCTGGAGACATTCTCTCCACGGTCAGACACCAAACCAATACCACAATCGGTAACAGGAAGTACAAACCGGACTTGACCGTGGGACCGACTTCCGGCAGTTCATTGATTTCATGCGACGTGTCCAGGTCCGGATAGAGTGATGCATATTTCACCAAGGCCACATAGACCACCAGCATCACCACGCCGGCTATATAGGGCGTGGCATCACCCGCCACTTCCTTGGTCCAGCCCAGGCCATAGTAGATGATCCCGGATAAAATGATGATGCCTGACACGATAAAGATGAACGTCATCAACTTTTGCGACAATGGCGAAATGGTTTTACGAGGCAGCCCTTTCATGTTGGCTTTCATCGCTTCCAGGTGCACGATGTAAACCAGAGCAATGTAAGACACCACCGCAGGCAGAAAGGCATGTTTGATGACTTCGATATAACTGATGCCCACGTACTCAATCATCAGGAACGCTGCGGCACCCATGATCGGTGGCGTAAGCTGTCCGTTGGTTGAAGAAGCCACTTCAACCGCACCCGCTTTTTCCGGTGGAAAACCCACCTTCTTCATCAGTGGTATGGTAAAGGTTCCGGTCGTGACCACGTTGGCGATGGATGAACCGGAAATGAGTCCCGTCATGGCAGAAGAAACCACTGCCGCTTTGGCAGGACCTCCTCGCATATGGCCCAAAAGCGCAAAAGCTGTACGAATAAAATAATTTCCGGCTCCGGCATGTTCCAGCATGGCACCGAACAATACGAACATAAAAACCATCGAGGTGGACACACCCAGGGCCACGCCAAATACACCTTCGGTCGTCAACCAGTAGTGCGACATGCCCTTGTTCAGGCTGGCCCCCTTGTGTGCAATCACATCCGGCATGTAAGGACCGGCAAAGGCGTAGATCAGGAATACCGCACCCACCACCATCAACGGTGGCCCAAGGGCGCGACGGGTGGCTTCTAATAGCAAGACTATACCGACAATGGCTACCGTCAAATCAAGCGTGGTGGGTAACCCCGGTCGCTCTGATAATTCGGCATAAAACAGGTAGAGATAACCGGCACAGAATGCACCCACAAGACCCATGAGCCAATCCTGCGCGGGTACTCGATCATGCGGGGAGCTTTTAAAAGTCGGAAAAGCGATAAACGCAAGAAAGATGGCGAAAGCCAGATGCAGGGAGCGCGCCTCGGTGGCATTCATCACCATTAAGCTGGCCAGCGTGGGTGAAATATCCCTGACCAGGCCACTAAACATAAAAGGTAGCGGCGAGGCATACCAAAGCTGAAAAATAGACCAGAGTATTGGAATAATGATGAGAAGCTTGGCAGGAAATCCCTTGGGTTTGCGCCCCCCAGTATCCACCTCTGCGATCATATCCTCAACTTCGTGTTCCCGGGCTTCTCTAGCGACATTATTATTATCAACCACGACCTGTCCTCTTTATTCTAGTTGTGTTTTGGCTTACTCCTTGAAAGACTCAACATTTTATTTCGTGTAAAGCCTTTATCTTTTTTTATCCCCACTAAGTGATCAATAAGGATAAAAAAAGAGGGGGCAAATCCCCCTCTCCTTGTTTCTTTTACATCAAACCGGCTTCTTTGTAGTACTTCTTGGCTCCGTCATGCAGTGGAGCAGAAAGACCGTCTTTAATCATTTCGGATTTTTTCAGGTTTTTGAAAGCAGGATGCAGCTTTTTGAAATCATCAAAGTTTTCAAAAACGGATTTGACCACGTGGTAAACCGTGTTTGCATCTGTCTTGGTACTGGAAACAAACGTAGCACCTACGCCAAAAGTCTTGGTGTCATTTGGATTGCCCCGATACATACCGCCCGGGATGGTCGCGTAACGGTAAAAGTCGTTATCTTTGACCAGTTTGTCTACGACCGGTCCGGTCACGTTAACCAGTACGGTATCACAGGTAGTGGTGGCTTCCTTGATGGATCCACTCGGGTGACCGACGGTGTACACCATGGCATCAATCTTGTTATCACACAAGGCAGAAGACTGTTCCGCGGCTTTCAGTTCGGAAGCCAGGGCAAAGGTCGACTTGTCCCAACCCATGGCTTTCATCAGCACTTCCATGGTACCGCGCTGACCTGAGCCGGGATTGCCGATATTTACCCGCTTGCCTTTAAGATCTTCAAAGTTCTTGATGCCAGCATCAGCACGGGCCACAACTGTAAAGGGCTCTGGATGAACGGAAAAAACCGCCCTCAGTTCCTTGAAAGGTCCGGCATCCTTGAATTTGCTGGTGCCATGGTAGGCATGATACTGCCAGTCAGACTGTGCGACACCCATGTCCAGATCACCCGCACGAATGGTATTGATGTTGTAAACAGAACCACCGGTTGATTCGACTGAACAACGTACGCCATGTTCTTTACGGCCTTTGTTGACCAGACGACAGATCGCGCCACCGGTTGGGTAATACACACCGGTAACACCACCGGTACCGATAGTAATAAAGGAACCTGCCGCTAACACAGGTGCAGATACCATTGATGCCGCCAGCGCAACGCCCGCTACCATCATCTTGGTCGTGAATTTCTTGTTCGTAATCATTGATCTCTCCTAAGTTTAAAATGATTATTAGTATCTAGCTTCGTTGTTGTTTTTATTGTGAAAACCTCAATCCAAGCCATCGAGACAATATAACACCCTGATTTTTTAATACAATTGTCACTACTTATGATTTTTTTGTATGTTGATAGTGATTTTATTTACGGTTCAAATATCAACCGTTGCGTTGATCTTTAATCAAAATAAACAAGAGTTATATAGTTATTTATTTTGCGATATATCAAACACATGCTTTTGAGGCTAAATCCAAATTAACATGGTCTTAATTGCCTTGTTGGATGGGGTATCTTAGCTAGCCATATAATTGTTATCGATAGCAAAATAACAATTCCTGCTATGATTCCTCAATTCAGGCCGCTTTAAAAGCTAAACGGTTTTAACCGTAGATCAATGTTTATTCTTATACGCTTAAAATATTGTTGAGTTGTGTTAAACCTTTTATTTTCAGGACTCCACTGACAGGGAAACACCATGAGCCGCTTAGCTTCAATTCACGACAATCTTCCACTTTCACGCAGCGTTTTGGAAGTGCCCAAATCCGCCACTCTGGCCATTAATGAAAAAAGCAAGCTACTGCAACAGCAGGGCCACGATGTGATCAGGCTTGGCCTGGGACAATCACCCTTCCCCGTGCCGGACATCATGGTTTCATCATTAAAAGCCAACGCTAACAGCAAGGATTACATGGCCGTTCAGGGTTACCTGCCTTTGCGTGAAGCCATTTCCGATTTTATACATCGTACTGAAGGCCTTCATCGTACGGCTGATAACGTCATCATCGGACCGGGCAGTAAAGAATTGCTGTTTGGATTGCAGATGGTATTGGAGTGTGACCTGGTGCTACCCGCCCCCAGCTGGGTTTCTTACGAACCACAGGCACGATTGATGGGGCGCCAGGTTTTCTGGTTGCCGTGCCATGCCAAAGATGGCTGGAAACTGACCGCCGACACGCTGGACAGGCATTGCCGACAACATGACAGCCGCACCCAGTTACTGATTTTAAACAGCCCCAATAATCCCAGTGGCGCTTGTTTTCACCAACAGGAACTGAAGGATCTGGCCCGTGTTGCAGAAAAACATAACTTGATCATTCTGTCGGATGAAATATACAGCGAACTGCATTACCAGGGAGAACATAATTCAATTGCTCAGTATTACCCGCAAGGCACCATCATCAGCAACGGTATCAGTAAATGGGCCGGAGCCGGTGGATGGCGTCTCGGTTTTTTTATATTTCCCGATGCGCTTAAGCCGGTTTTACAATCCATGATCGTTGTTGCCAGTGAAACCTTTACCTCGGTCAGTGCACCCATACAAATGGCTTCAATCTCAGCTTTTGAAGGCTCTGAAGACATGAAGGACTACATAAATGCCTGTCGAAAAATCATGCGTGCCATCGGTCTGCAATTGACTGATCGACTTGTTCAGCAAAACATCAATCTTGTCACTCCAGAGGGCGGCTTTTACAACCTGGCTGATTTTTCCAATTATAAGGAAGGCCTGTTAAAAAATGGCATCAACCATGCGAACTCACTGTCACAAAAAATGCTTGAAGCCACCGGCATTGCCGCATTGCCTGGCAAGGATTTTGGACTGGATCATGGGTTAAATCTAAGGCTGGCGTTTGTTGATTTTGACGGCGCACAATTATTATCACGTGTGTTAAAAAATCCGGACCTGGCGCTGGACAGTGAGACGCCCGAGTTGAAACGCTTATTCTCGGTGAGCGACAGACTGGGAGAGTGGCTTAAAAACCTTTAACATAGAAATAACCGAATTGAGCTTTAAGGTTCAAAAACAATATGAAAAAAAATTGGCTCGACACCTTACAAAAACTCATTTCCACCTCTGATTTTGCTGATTTTCTGGACGGAAAATCACTGAAAAAAATCTTTCCTCGCTACTATCAGGACGAATACAGCCCCAAAGAAGCTTTTCAGGACTTCCCCAAAATCAAACAACTGGTGCAATTGAACCGGGTTCAGGTACGTTTAATCGATGACCAGAAATCGAATACTTTTTCCATAAAATTGTATGCCCTGGGTTCGGCGGTTCCGTTGTCCAGATCCATGTCCATTCTAGAATCGATGGGCCTCGAAGTACTGCTGGAAAAACCGTTTCAACTGCACGTCAACGGCAATGAAATCTGGATGCACCACTTTTCTCTGAGGCGCTGTCATGAGCTATGCACTTTTGACCATGACAAGTTGCCCCGTTATTTTGAGGAGCTTTTCATTTCTGTTTGGGAACGGGAAACCGAAAACGATGATTTCAATCAATTGCTGTTTTCTGCCTGTCTGAAAACACGAGCCATAGCCATACTCAGAACCTATACTGCTTACCTCCACCAGATAGCCTTCCCCTACAGTCAGGCCCTGATCATTGAAACTCTGAACACCTACCCACTGATTACCTTAAAACTGATAAAACTGTTTTTATACCGCTTTGATCC
>JANTFY010000164.1 GCA_024763185.1 Gammaproteobacteria bacterium
ACCTCGATGCGGCGACTTTTAACCAATACCTGCAAGAAGAGGGGCTCGACAATGCGATCAGCTACCGCGATAAACACGGACTGTCTGAAAGCAATGGCAAAGAAAGCTATATCCGTCATGCCAAACTGCTGGTGCAGGCGGGTGACCATTTCGAAGTTGATAATGCCCGGGTAAAATTCGGCTATGATCTCGAAATCATACCCCTGAGCAACCCTTACCGGTCACAATTGAATGATGAACTGGAAGTCAGGGTTCTCTATAAAGACCAACCCGCAAACGATATTTTATTGACTGCTTTCAGTAAAAAGCACCCTGAAAAGCTTCAGCAAAGTCGCAGCAATCAAGATGGCCTGGTCAGCATAAAGCTTGACAGCAAAGGCCCGTGGTTATTGAAGGCAGTTAAAATACTTCGTGTGAAAGATAAAAAAGTCGACTGGCGCAGTCACTGGGCCAGCCTGACGTTTTCACTGCCCGACTAAACCCTTAATTCATCAATACACAGGAAACAGACATGAATACTTTCTCATTTTCAGCACAAATCCCTCAACCCATAGACGCGGCCGTCGAAACCCTGAAAGCGACCCTGATGAAACACCACCTGGGCATTGTTAGTGATGTCGACGTGAGCGCTATTGTAAAAAACAAACTGGATCAGGATATGCCGTCTTACCGTATTCTTGGCGCCTGTAATCCCAAGATGGCCAAAACCATGATCGACGAGATCCCCGAAGCGGGCGCCCTGCTGCCCTGCACTATTGTCGCGCGGGAAACCGATGGCAAAACGGTTTTCGATTTTATGGACCCGGTGATAGTGCTGGGTTTAGCCGGTAACGACACCATGGACCAGGTTGCTACCGAGGCCAGCGAAAAACTAAAGGCGGCAATAGCGGATTTAAATAACAGCTGATGACCGGCACTCAATAACCGGCAACACCTTTGATAGCGATACCATGCAACAGCTGAAGCGGTCTCTTGGCCTGCCATTATTACTGTTTTTCGGGCTGGGTAATATCCTCGGCGCCGGCATTTATGTATTGATTGGCAAGGTGGCTGGTGAAGCCGGCCTGTATACTCCTCTCGCCTTTCTGGTGGCATCCCTGATCGCCGGCTTCAGTGCCTTTACCTACAGCGAGTTATCGGCTCGTTTTCCATTGTCGGCCGGAGAAGCCGTTTATATTCAGGAAGGCTTCCATATAACCGCGCTGTCTCGCCTGACCGGCCTGTTGATCGCCCTGGCCGGCATGGTTTCTGCTGCCACGATTGCCCGTGGTTTTTTCGGTTATTTTAATACCTTTTTGCAATGGCCCGAACCCCTGGTGGTAGGCGGCATTATCCTGTTGCTGGGGCTGTTGATGATCTGGGGCATCTCGCAATCGGTCGCTGTCGCGGCCCTGCTGACCCTGGTAGAAATCGCTGGCCTGCTGCTGGTTATCTGGGCTGGCAAGGATAGCCTGGTTCTGATTCCACAGAAAATAGAGTTGCTGCTGCCTTCTTTTCAAGCCTCTGCCTGGATCGGTATTCTGCTGGGCGCATTTCTGGCATTCTTTGCCTTTATCGGTTTTGAAGACATGGTCAACGTGGCCGAGGAAGTCAAGAATCCGCAACGCACCCTTCCAACTGCCATTTTGCTGGCGTTACTGATAGCCACTGTGATGTATGCCCTGGTCTCACTGGTTTCCATACTCACCCTGGATACGGATAACCTGGCCAATAGCCAGGCGCCGCTGGCTGACGTGTTATCGGCTTCCTCCGATATCAACCCGAAAATCATCAGTTTGATCAGCCTGTTTGCGGTGATCAATGGCGCGCTGATTCAAATGATCATGGCTTCGCGCCTGTTCTATGGCATGGCCAGCCAAGGTTGGTTGTGGAAAGGCCTGGCAAGGGTCAGTGCCATCACCCAAACGCCGGTGATCGCCTCGTGGCTGGTCATCACCATCGTGCTGAGTCTGGCCTTATGGCTGCCGCTGGAAGCACTCGCCAAGGCCACCAGCTTCCTGATTCTGGTGGTTTTCAGCCTGGTCAATGGCGCACTGCTGGTCATCAAGAAAACACGGCCTGCGGCCGAAATTATTAATCTACCTCTGTGGGTACCGGCAACGGGTTTTATTTCCTGCATGGCTCTGCTACTTTTTCAACTGATTGCCGGCTAAGGATATAAAGTTGCCTGTTTTCATTTTTATAAACCGGGCAAAAGCCGTTAAACTGGCTGACACCGCTGCAGCAATAACGCTGTAGAAATGGATTCATATACCCGTGACTAACCTGACCTCCCTGTTTACCCACTTTTACTTTACGCGGGTACTGCGGCATCCCGTGCTGACCTTGCTGCTGGTCACCTTGTTTACAGGCTTTTTTGCCTACCATGCCCCAGACTTCAGGCTGGATGCTTCGGCCGATTCGCTGGTGCTGGAAAATGATACGGCACTGGATTATTACCGCTCCATACGCGCGCGTTACGGTTCGGATGATTTTCTGATCATCACCTACAACCCTGAGCAGGACCTTTTCGACGAGGCCACGCTGTCTGACTTGCACCAACTGCGCGAAGACCTGCGTGGTATCGAGCGCGTGGAGTCCGTGATCAGCATTCTGGACGTACCCCTGATCCAGAGCCCGCCGGTCAGCCTGCGTCAGTTAAGCCATGAAATCCCCACCCTGGAGAGTCCACGCACCGACAAAACCCTGGCCCGTAAGGAATTCCTGAACAGCCCGATGTATCGCAACCTGATCATCAGTGAAGATTTAAAAACAACCGCACTGCAGGTCAATTTTAGTCGCGACGAAAACTGGCACCGTCTGCTCAAGCAGCGTGATGAATTGCGGGAGCTGCGTCTCAACAGCAGCCTGACCAGCACTCAACAAACCCAACTTGAGGCGGTTAGCTACGAGTTTGAACAGTACAGCGCACAACTGCAGGATCAGCTGAAACAGGATATCAGCACGGTACGCGGCATCATGGATAAATACCGCGACGCTGCCGAATTACACCTTGGCGGCGTGCCCATGATCGCCTCCGATTCCATCGACTTTATCCGCCATGATCTGAACACCTTTGGTTTCGCCGTGGTCGCTTTCCTGATGCTGATTCTGGGCATCACCTTCCGCAAACCGCGCTGGATCATCCTGCCCATGCTGACCTGCCTGACCACCGGCCTGATCACGGTGGGATTTTTGGGCCTGGTTGACTGGCCGGTAACGGTGGTCTCTTCCAACTTTATCTCCCTGCTGTTGATTATCACCCTGTCACTTAACGTGCACCTGATCGTGCGCTATCGGGAACTGCACGAGCGTGCACCGGATGCGACCCAATTTGAATTGCTCAGCGAGACCATCCGCAGCAAGTTTGTACCCTGCTCTTACACTGCCATCACCACCATCGTGGCTTTTGGCTCGTTGTTGTTCAGCGGTATTCGACCGGTCATCGATTTTGGCTGGATGATGTCTATCGGCATCGTCATCGCCTTTGTGCTGGTGTTCACTCTGTTTCCGGCCACGCTGATGTTCTTAACACCCGGTAAAGTGGCTAATGCCAACAACTGGACCGATTGCATCACTGCATTCCTGGCCAGGCTGATCCAGGTCTACGGACGTGGCCTGTTAACGATAGCAACGATACTTGCCCTGCTCAGCGTGCTGGGTATCAGCCTGTTGAGCGTGGAGAACCGTTTTATTGATTACTTCAAGGATGACACCGAAATTTACCGCGGTATGGCATTGATTGACCGGCAACTCGGGGGCACCACGCCACTGGATGTCATTATTGATGCACCGGCCGAATTTTTTGCTCAGGAAGACGACAAAACTTTTGAAGACGAGTACGAACTGAGAGCGGAACAAAGCGCCGGCATCACGGCAACCAGTTACTGGTTCAATACCTTTCAATTGCAACAGGTGTTCAAGGTGCATGACTATCTCGATGGCCTGAGCGAGACCGGCAAGGTGCTGTCACTCACCACGGCCATGCGTATGTTGCAACAAATCGATCAACAGGTGGCAGCGGATGACTTTTTACTGGCCGTGTTTTATAAAAAATTACCGCCGGAAATGAAAAATATTCTGTTCAAACCCTACCTGTCCAAAGATGGCAACCAGCTGCGTTTTGCGATCCGCGTCTTTGAATCCGATCCGTCATTACAACGCGAGGCCCTGCTGGAAAAAATTCGAACGGACCTGTCCAGCCGCTTTGACATCAAGCCCGATCAAATACACTTGAGCGGCATGCTGGTGCTGTACAACAACATGTTGCAAAGCCTGTTTCGCTCACAGATTCTGACCATCGGGGTGGTTTTTTTAGCGGTGCTGATCATGTTTGCTATCCTGTTTCGAAATGCCAGAATGGCCGTGGTTGCCCTTATTCCGAACATCTTCGCCGCGCTCCTGATGCTGGGTTTGATGGGTTGGCTCAGGATACCGCTGGACATGATGACCATCACCATTGCTGCCATTATTATCGGCATCGCCGTGGATGACACTATCCATTATATCCATCGTTTCAGCGAAGAGTTTCGACTCGACCAGGACTACTGGAGCGCGGTCAAACGCAGCCATGCCAGCATCGGCCGCGCAATGTACTACACCACAATCACCATCACGCTGGGGTTTTCCATCCTTGCCCTGTCCAACTTTATACCGACCATTTATTTCGGGCTGTTAACCGGTTTTGCCATGCTCATTGCGCTGCTCGCCGACCTGACCCTGTTACCCTTGCTTCTGGTTATATTCAAACCCATACGTGAGATTAAAGTGCGTATGCGGTTACAATAAAACACGATTAAACAGAACGTTTTATCATGGAAAAATGGCATAGCCCCGGAAAACAAATAGTACGTCATCCCATACGCTTTTTGCGACAGGTGATAAAAGGATTTCTGGCCAACCAGGGCTTGTTGCTGTCAGGTGCCGTTGCCTATTACACCTTATTATCCATCATTCCTTTATTTTCACTGATATTACTTGCGCTATCCTACGTCGTTGAACCGGATCAATTGCTCAGCATTACCCGTGACTATTTCAACCTGATATTGGCCGGGCAGGCCTCGGTTTTTATTGAGCAGATTACTCTTTTTACCACGCAGGATCATATTGGCTGGTTGTTACTGGCCATTTTGCTCTTTTTCAGTTCAATGGCTTTCACCGTGCTGGAAAACACCATGTCGATTATCTTCTTCCATCGGGTTAACATCCATCGCAGACATTTCCTGGTGTCCGCCATTATTCCCTATTGTTACATTATCGTTTTTGGCCTGGGATTGCTGATTATTTCCACCATCAGTAGCGCCCTGCAAATGCTGGAAGGAGAAACCCTGACAATTTTATTCTGGAGTTGGCAACTGGATAGCATTACAAAATTTATTCTCTACCTGCTGGGGGTATTCGGTTTAATTCTGCTGCTAACATCCATTTACATGGTGATGCCCGTAGGCAAACTCAGCTTTAAACACGCCCTGGTGGGCAGCATCAGTGCAACCATTTTATGGGAGTTGGCACGTCATGTACTGGTCTGGTATTTTTCAACGCTATCCATGGTCAACCTGGTTTATGGCTCACTGACCTCGGCCATCGTCATGCTGTTATTTCTTGAAGTCGGTGCCATTATTTTATTATTTGGTGCCCAGGTGATTGC
>JANTFY010000165.1 GCA_024763185.1 Gammaproteobacteria bacterium
ATCGATCTGGCAGCGACTGCCATGCACCAGAACCAGCTTTATACCGAGATGGTGACACAGGGCGATATCATTAATGAGGTGATCGAAAAGCGGTGAACGAACCATTTCGCCGGACAACACGATGACAAAGGTTTTGTGCCTGAACGCGTTGATATAGGGTGCGGCGCTGCGAAACCAGTTAATGTAGTCCGGGGTGTGCATGGTTGAATTTAAGTCTGCTACTGTCTCAGCTTTCCAGGATTAGTAATAACAACGATAAGACATAGTATATTGTACTGCGGGCAAATGCCCATGCCTTTTGTTTGTAATCGGCCGCCTACAGGATTTTATGGTTTTATCCGCTAGTGTTTTGTTTACAATAGCTTTTCACTTCTATACCTCAGATGAGGTTTAATAAAAAAAACAAAAAAAGGAATCATGGCCGACCCGTTGGAACAGAAACAAACCATCAGTACCTACCATTTGCAACAGCACAAGTTGGTCGATTTTTTATACGACCGTTTTAATGTGGGAATGGTATTTACCCTGGTCGTGGCCTTTGTGGCCAGTGCCCTGACCATGGTGGAGCTGGAATTACAGGGCCGAGAGCATTGGGTGGCTGTGTGGCTGATACTGCTGATTGTCATTCAGCTTCTGCGCCTCAGGTTAAAAAAGGCCTATGACCGAATACGACATGATGACTATATGAGTCATGAAACCTGGAAAAGAAGGTTTATCATCGGGGTATATCTGGTCGCGTTGTGTCAGGGTATCGGTGGCATGCTGGTGATGCCCTATGTCAGCAGTAATCTTCAATTTATCCTGCATACGTTTCTGCTGGGCCTCGGTGCTGGCGCAATCGCTTACCTGTCTACTTCCATGGTTATCTATGGCGCCTATCTGGTGCTCATGATTGCTCCGGTTACGGTGTATCTGTTTCGACTGGGCACCCCTGACAGCCTGGTGCTGGCCTTTATGTATACGTTTATGATCTTTGCCTATTATTTTGGTGTCAGGCGCATGAACAGCATGATTACAGAAGCCATGAGCCTGCGCTTTGAAAATGAAATGCTGGTCAACGATTTACAGCGCTTGCTCAGTGCGGTGGCGAAATCAAACAAGGAACTGGATGAAATGTCCACCACCGATGAATTGACCGGTGTTTCCAATTATCGGGCATTTCGGGTGCGCCTTGAAGAATTCAGGCGCAAGTATATGGACACGGGGTTACCTTTATCCATTGCCATGCTGAATGTCGATTTTTATTATGAATATAATGAATTTTACGGGCAGGAACTGGGTAATAAAACCCTGACCGAACTTGCCAGTTTGATGCAGTCTGAGGTGATCCAGGAAGACGGGGTGGTCGCCCGTATTACCGGCGCCGAGTTTGGTCTGCTGTTTCCCGGTGTTTCCTGTGAAGGGGCACGCTTGCAGATGGAAAAAGTGATACAGGCACTGCGGCAAAAAGCCATTCAACACGAAAAATCCAGGATCAGTCCCTTGCTGACCGTCTCGGTGGGTATCTGTTGTGTGCCGGTAAGCGAAAACCTGAGTTCCAGAAACCTGATCTCAAAGGCCGAGGAAGCTCTGCGCCTGGCAAAATCCAATGGCAGAAACCGCATCGAGTTGGCTAACAGTTAACCGGCTCTAATAATGGGGCTCTAATAATGGCCCGCTATCAGAAATTCCAGTAACGCCTTTTGTGCATGTAAGCGGTTTTCGGCTTCCTGCCAGACCACGCTTTGAGGGCCATCAATGACTTCTGCAGTCACTTCTTCACCACGGTGAGCGGGCAGGCAGTGCATGAACAGGGCATCTTTATCGGCCTGTTGCATGATCTCGCTATTAACCTGAAAATTGGCAAATTCCTTGATGCGGTCCTGTTGTTCCTGTTCCTGGCCCATGCTGGCCCAGACATCGGTGACCACCAGGTCGGCATTGGCAGAAGCTTCTTCAGCAGAATGCATGATGGTTATGCGATCTCCACCGGCGGAAATGATATCGGGGTCAGGCATGTAATTGTCCGGGCAACCAATATTCAGCCTGAAATCAAACTGCCGTGCGGCATTGATATAGGAATGGCACATATTGTTGCCATCGCCAATCCACGCCACCGTGGCGCCTTTAATGTCACCGCGTTGTTCAAACCAGGTCTGCAAATCCGCCAATAACTGGCAGGGATGAAGTTTATCGGTGAGCCCGTTGATGACCGGTGAAGAGGAATGCTGGGCAAACTCCTGCAATCGATCATGTCCAAAAGTCCGGATCATGATGGCATCCACCATGCTTGAAATGACCCTGGCACTGTCTCCCAGGGGCTCACCCCGGCCCAGTTGAATATCGCGCGGAGACAGGAACATGGCGTGGCCACCCAGTTGACTCATGCCGCTTTCAAAAGAAACCCGGGTGCGGGTGGATGATTTTTCAAACACCATGGCCAGCACCTTGCCATTGAGCGGAGTGTGCGAAATGCCTGCTTTCAGGCTTTGTTTGACATCGATGGCATGATGGATCAGGGCACGTAGTTCGTCACTGGAAAAATCCAGCAAACTGAGAAAATGTCGAGAGGGCATGTTATTTACTCTGGGAAAATTGTGAGATCGAACGCAACAGGCGGTCGGCTATTTCTTGGGTTTGCTGCTCATCGATAATCAAGGGTGGCAGCAGGCGGATCACATGGTCAGCCGTTACATTGATCAACAAACCGTTGTCGAGCGCGATGCCCACGAGTTCAGCACAGGGTTTGTTCAGTGTAATACCCACCAGTAAACCCAGGTTGCGAATGTCCACTACCGGTGAATCATCCTCAAGATTTGCTTTAAGGTAATCGGTGAGTTGCTGGCCGCGTAACCGTGCATTTTCAGCCAGCTTATGCCGTTGCATAACCTCTACCACGGTTTGTGCCACATGGCAGGCAAAAGGGTTGCCGCCAAAGGTTGAACCGTGATTGCCGGGTTTAAAGATATTGCGGGCTTTTCCAGCGGCCAGGCAGGCACCGATAGGGATGCCGTTACCGAGGGCCTTGGCCAGGGTCAACACATCCGGTTGTATGGATTCATGCTGGAAAGCAAACATTTTGCCACTACGCGCCATGCCGGTTTGAATCTCGTCCAGCATCATCAACCAGTTTTGTTCATCGCACAGTTCACGAATGGTACGCAAATAACCCGGATCAGGGATATTGATGCCGCCTTCTCCCTGAACCGGTTCGACCAGAATGGCCACCACATTCGGGTTGTTGGCGGCTATCGATTTTAAAGCCTCGATATCATTGAACGGGGCGCGTACAAAGCCGGCGACCAGTGGTTCAAACCCGGCCTGGACCTTGCGATTGCCGGTGGCTGACAAGGTGGCCATGGTGCGCCCATGGAAACTGCCCTGCATGACCACGATTTCCGGTTTATCGATGTTGTGTTGATGGCCGTAAAGACGAGCCAGTTTGATCGCGGCTTCGTTGGCCTCGGCACCGGAATTACTGAAAAATGCCTGCTCCATGCCGGACAGCTCACACAGGCTATCGGCCAGTTTTTCCTGGTTTTCGATATGATAGAGGTTCGACGTATGCAAGATACGGGATGCCTGATGGGTGATGGCCCGGGTTACGTCGGCATGATGATGGCCGAGGCTGGTGACCGATATGCCGCACAGGGCATCGATATATTGCTGATCATTGTCGTCCCACACATAGATACCCTCGCCACGCTTAAAATTGACCGGTAAGGGTTTGTAGGTTGACATCAGGTGGTTGGCCATGAGCTTTTTCCGCGAAAAAACGAGCAATAATAGCTAAATTTTCATCAAACTCAAGATCTTAGTCTGTATTTCTTAATGCAAAGCCGGGTGTCAGTTTTGCCAATTACCCGATATCGACTAAAGCTATCCCAGTGCGGATTGTTGTGGCCAGGACGGTAAGCCGGGATGGCAGTTTTTTAGTGGGAATGTTAGGTATAAAAAAAGCCCTGACAGGCAGGGCTTTGATCGATGACAGGTTTAACCTGTATCGGCATGGATCAGAGGTTGCTGGAAACAAAATCCCAGTTAACCAGGTTCCAGAAAGCGGCAACGTAATCCGGGCGCGCATTTCTATAGTCGATGTAATAGGCATGTTCCCAGACATCGCAGGTCAGTAGCGGTGTTACCCCTTCATCGGTCAGCGGGCAGCCGGCATTCGAAGTCTTGACGATTTCCAGTTCTCCAGCCGCATTTTTTACCAGCCAGGTCCATCCTGAACCAAAGTTGCCGACACAATCGGCACTGAAGGTTTTTTTGAATTCTTCGAAAGAGCCGAACTTGGCATTGATGGCATCGGCCAGAGCGCCGTCGGGTTCTCCGCCACCGTTGGGGCTCAGGCAGTTCCAGTAAAAAGTGTGGTTCCATACCTGGGCGGCATTATTGAAAACCGGGCCTGAAGATTTGCGGATAATGTCTTCCAGGGCCATATCGGCAAAATCAGTGCCTTCGATCAGGCCATTCAGGTTGGTTACGTAGGCGTTGTGATGCTTGCCATGATGATATTCCAGGGTTTCTTCAGAAATATGTGGGGCCAGCGCGTTTTTAGCATAGGGTAATTCGGGTAATTGAAAAGCCATGTTAGTTTCTCGTGAGTTGTTAGTTCTATAAAAAGAGGCGCAATGTATAGCACAATGATGAAAGCAGATAAACTTATTATGTGTGCCGTTTTTAAATGGCATGACAGAATTGATTGAAGCTTACTGGCTCAACTCATAAACTTGCGCGATTAAATTTAACGCTTAGAGGCGACAAACAGCATGTGTGGAATTTTTGGGGGTCTGGACTTCTCGGGCGCGTCGATAGAGCGGTCGGTTATGCAGCGTATGTCATCCGCGGTGGCTCGCCGGGGGCCGGATGATGAGGGTGATTATTATGACAGGGCCGTCGCCTTAGGGCATCGTCGCCTGGCCATCATCGATCTGTCGTCACAGGGACATCAGCCCATGTCCGATGTGCAGCAGAAATACAGCGTGGTGTTCAACGGTACCATCTACAATTATCCGGAATTGCGCGCGCAGTTGATCGAACTGGGTTATGGATTTCATTCACACAGCGATACCGAAGTGATTGTCAATGCTTATGCCCATTGGGGTGAGCAATGCGTGCAACACCTGCACGGCATGTTTGCCTTCGCGATCTGGGACCGGCAAGCGCAAAGCCTGTTCCTGGCGCGTGATCGTATGGGTATCAAACCACTATATTATGTAAAAACCGAGCGCTATTTCTATTTTGCATCCAGTTTGCCCGCACTGTTGCAGACCGGGGTCTGCGATACATCCATCGATGCCGTGTCATTGCATCATTTGTACAGTCTGCATGCCGTGGTACCGGCCCCGGGTACGCTGTTTAAAGGTATAAAAAAATGTCCACCGGCGCACACCCTGATGCTGAACCAGGATGGCAATTTAAAAATCCGGCGTTACTGGGACCTGGTGGCGAAAAGGCCCGTCCAGCCAAAATCCGATGCCGAGTGGCGAGAGGCGATCCACCAGTCATTGTTGCTGGCGGTAAAAAAACGTCTGACCATTGCCGATGTGCCGGTTGGTGTCTTGTTGTCAGGCGGGCTCGACTCCAGTCTGCTGGTGGCATTGCTGGCTGAG
>JANTFY010000166.1 GCA_024763185.1 Gammaproteobacteria bacterium
CTGTTACGCAAACCGCACGGCTATAATATGGACGAGGACTATGATCTCATCTTTCTCGATCCACCGTCCTTTTCTAATTCCAAGAAAATGCGCGATGTTTTTGATATCCAGCGTGATCATGAAGAACTGATTGAAAAATCGATGGTGTTACTGAATGAAAATGGCAAGTTGATATTTTCAACCAACCGTAAAGGTTTCAAGCTCAGCGAAAAAATTCTGAAACAATTCAAGGTTTCGGACATCACACGACAAACCATACCGGAAGACTTCAAGCGTCGACCGAAAATTCATCAATGTTGGGAAATGAGCTTTACTTAGCAATCTTCGAGTATATACTTAGATGTATATACGAAAGAGGGTGTCGCTATGTTAGCTAAAATATTCAAATCCGGGAACAGCCAGGCAGTGCGCCTTCCAAAAGAATTCCGGCTGAATGTAACTGAAGTGGAAATCTTTAAACGAGGTGATGAACTGGTTTTACGGCCCAGGTTAAAGGATCTGTCAAAGGCTTTCGAGCTGTTAACACAAATGCCGGATGATTTTATGCAGGAGGGGCGTTCAAATGAACCACCACAGGAAAGGGAAGCTTTGTGAGTTTTGATTATGTGCTTGATACCAATATTTGCATCTATATCGTAAAACAGAAACCTCAACGGGTATTGGAAAAGTTTAAGACCCTCGAAAGTGGCTCTGTTGGTATGTCTCTAATTACCCATGCAGAACTGTTATATGGTGCCAATAGAAGCAATAACGCTGACAAAGCACACGAGATACTTGAAGAGCTTGTCACCATAATCCCTGTTATTGATCTTAATTTACCGGTTGCAGATCATTATGCCGATATTCGAGCTGATCTGGCTAATAAGGGCATGATGATCGGTAACAACGATTTATGGATTGCGGCCCATACCCGGGAAATGAATAAAATTCTGGTGACCCATAATGTTAAGGAGTTTTCCAGAGTAGAAAATTTGAAACTGGAAAACTGGGTAGAATAACTTTTTAACCATGTCAGAATGCCTCGTGCAAAGACAAAACTTGCACGAGGCTTCCATGTCTATTCAAGAGTTAGGTTTACATCCCAGGTAATTGTTACATTGCTGTTATCAAACGGCAGGGTGCCTGTGATTTGGGTTGTGCCAGATGCTTCGGGCACCCAGTAAGACATATAGTATTCACCAATATCCTCGTAAGTAAACGAAATCACCTGGGTATTATTGGAAGAAAGTCCCAGGTAAATGGGTATGCTTTTAGAAGGTGATTCACAATGAAGGATATGCTCACCGGCATCAGCATTATAGTGATGACCCCAGCAATCAATCACTTCAGTAACCCCGTCACTGTATTGTGCCTGTATCGAGTTATCACCTAGTAGCTCAGGAAGAAATGAATCACCCCCGTTAACGAATTTGTTGATGGTGACAGAATTATTGGGCGTCAGGTTCAGTGCTGTGATGACATCACCGTCTCCGCTTGAATTCGGAGTGTCATCAGAACCCGAACCCGCTTCAGGAGCAGTGCTGGTTTCCACGCGGTCAAAGACAACGGTCTCGATGTCGTCTTCAATGGTCATCTGGTTGTTACTGACCGATACAATGTCGTTGACTCCATCAAATTGGAACGATCCGGGGCCTTCACCCAAACCACAGTCGCTGTTTTCATCACGTACAATATTACCGCTCAGTATCGATCCATCAAAACTATAGGTGCCATATTCAACGCCGCCCGGGGTACAGTTCGCATCATCGCTGGTGTCCTGCCACATGATGTAATTATCGTTGGAGTAAAACACGATGCCGATGGGCGTATCGTTGTTGGAACGGACATCCCAACTACCTACAATCGAGTCGGGATCACCGTCGGTAACTCGTGGGAAGGAAGCCGTTTCAGGCATTTGCTCTTCTTCATCGAAAGAAATCAAGTTGAGTGTGTTTCCGTCATTGCTTACATTGGCCTGGTAGGTCCCTTGTACACCGCCATCACTGAAACCACAAACACCGTTTTCATCCACCGTGGGCGAGATAACGAGATCGGTACCGTCGTAACTGAAACTGCCGTATTCTATGCCACCGGAACTGCAGTCCTGTTCACTCTCGTTGGTGTTGTAATTGATGTAGAAACCACCGGGATAAAATACTGCCATACTCAGGTTATCATCACCCCAGGCCCCGTGAATCAAAGCGGTACTGGCTACTGCATTAACCTCGTCATCCAGAACCTGTGCCACGTCACTGTCGGCCTCTATGGAATTTTCGGCATCTTCCAGAGTGGTGGCTCCTGTCAGGTCGATATCGAGATTTTCAACCTGGTTGACCAGTTCTTCAACACTTTCTAGATTGAGATTGGCCAGTACCACGCCCGGTTCATCGATCAGGGTATCGAGAATGAATTGCGAGACTGGCGTAATGTCCACACTATCACCGGTCACAATGGCACGCAGGGTTGTTGTGTCACCGCGCAACTGGACTACCAAATCAGCCGAGGACTCAACACCATCGGGTAACTCCAGTGTATATTCGCCCATGTCATTGGTGGTGGTTGTATCCAATACGGCTATCTGGTTACCGTCATTATCGATACGAATCAGTTCCACCGTGGTATTCGGCACCGGGGTCAGGCCGGTAATGGCTGCAAACGAAGAGGGGATGAAAAAATCCAGTACCGCCAGCATAACCGGGCGTTGCTGGTTAAGGTGAGCAATAGTCCCGCCTGGAGTTTGCGCAATGCCCGATACAGTCGTTGACTGATTACCCTGCGGTATATCATCGTTGTTACTACTACTGCCACCACAGGCGGCGAGGGTGATGCAGGTGGATAAAACGAGTGGTTTGAAATTTATTGGTATATTCATGTCCTAATACCTCTTGCTGAAAAAAAGCAGTTAATTTATTTAGTCGAAAGATAAAGATTTCCGCGTTTCATGTAACGCGTTCAAAACATCCTGGGCTGTTTATCAACTAATTTTATAGCCGTTGAACGTTGCGTTTTTCTGGTTTAGAAAATTGAACTGATTCAAAAGTTTTCATTTTTAATAACAATTCAATTTGTTCAAAAATTGTAAGTGTGTTAAAAATTTACATCTTCATCCGTTTGGATGAAATATAAAAATAATCCTGAAAAGTGTGAAGTCTGTGCAGAATTTACCTCTATTTAATGGAAATGGGCTCCATTGGAAAGAGTACGGTAGTCGAACAGGGTTACCTTTATTCTATTTTCATGGTACGCCCGGGTCCTGCCTGGAGCCGTCGTTGGCCAGTGCTATCGCCTACGGCCTGGGTATCCGTATCATTGCGCCCGATTTACCCGGTTTTGGCCAATCCGACACCTATCCGGATTATCGGTTGCTGGACTGGGCAGATGTGATTGCACGCTTGGCTGATGAACTATCGATAGATTATTTTTCAATACTGGGTTTTTCAGCCGGTGGGCCTTTCGCACTGGCCTGTGCATATGCTTTGCAACGCCGGGTTCAGCAAGTCACGCTGGTTTCGTCTATGGCACCTTTTGAATTCCCGGCTATGCTGCAACATGTAAACAAGGATTTCAAACCGCTGTACGACCTGACGGTGACGGATTATGCCGCGGCAACACAACAGGTTGGTATGCTGGCGACAAATGCGCAGGACTTGTTATCCACGATGGAAGCCCCTTTAAATAAGGTAGACAAGCAAATCTTTAATAATCCGGATTTCAAATCGGTTTATCTGCAAAACATGTCTGAGTCTGTTCGCCAGGGTGTTAAGGGCATCGTGGATGCCTTGCGCGCCGTGCGATCTCCCTGGCAGTTTGATCCTGCACAGATCGATTGCCCGGTTGATATCTGGCAAGGTGGGGAAGATGCCATTATTCACCCCGAGATCGGCAACTCTCTGCACCAGAATATAAAAAACAGTGCGTATCATTATAAATCCCAGGAAGGTCACTATCTGTTGTTCAGCCATTGGAAGGATGTGTTAACAACCTGTAAATCACGCGTTTCTTCCTGAGGTTTGCATGAAAAAGAACATATCCGTCAATGATCTTCAACGATATATCACACGAATTTATGATGCCGGTCTGGATGAAACCCAATGGCCTGGTACGCTTGAATACCTGAGCGGTGAGTTTAAAGCCGAACAAAGTATTTTACGGGTATTGACGCCTGACGAACGACGGGTCAACCAGGTGCATACCTACAATAAAAATACAGCTTGGGATGAACCCTATCGAGATCATTACGTGCATTGCGACCCCTGGCTTGATCTGTTTTCCAATTCGAGTAAATCGACTATTACCTGTACGCATCATCATTTGGACGATAAACATTATGAAAAGCTCGAGTTTTACAATGATTTTGTCAAACCCCAGCATTTTCATCATGGCCTGGGCGGTTTGATCAAGGTTGATCGTTACAATGATGCCTACCTGATATTCCATCGTCGTAAATCAAAATCAACCTTTAATGATGATGAACTGGGCTTGTTAAAAATACTGGCGCCGCATATTCGGCGCAGTTTATTGATGGCGGACAAGACCCGGAATATAGAAGTAGAAAAACATTTGTTACAGGATGCCCTGAATCGAATCAACAGCCCTTTATTGCTGGTGGATAAAAACGAACAGATTATTTTTATCAATCAACTGGCTGAGAAACTTATTCATGATCAGCATCAAGTCACTATTAAAAACAACCGCTTATTGCTGTTTTCGCAACATCATCAAAAACTGCTGCAACAGTTAATTTCACAATCCACACAAAGAGACACGTCGGGTCGACTAAGAAAAGGGGGCGGTATGAATTATTCGATAGCCAATACCTCTTCTACCTTGTATTTTGTGGTCTCACCGATTAATCCCGAACAGGTAAATTTCAGTAATCGATACACGGATTGCGCCCTGGTCTTGTTAAGCAATCGAGAATGTAATGCCGAAATAAAAACCGATATTTTAAAAGAGTTATATAATTTCACGAGTGCTGAAGCACGACTGTCCATTGAAATGTGCCTGGGATTAACCCTGGATGAAATCGCTCAAAAATTTTCTTTAAGCAAGAACACCCTGCGCTCACAACTGCGTTCCTGTTTCCGCAAAACCGGCGTGGATCGTCAATCAGCCCTGGTTAATTTTATTAAAAATGGCCCCGCAGAGAAGGTCAACTGATAACTCTCAGGTTGAAACAATCGATCAATGAGTTGTGGGTTTTTACGACTTCATTGATCCCAATCCTTTTTGCGGCTCGTATCAGGTTGTATAGTACCCACTCCTAAAGTGCCTGATATGTACCATGCCCGAAATCGCCGATACCGATAATTATCTTGACCTGTTTTTAAATGACCGGCCGATGATGGATGTGCGCGCGCCCATAGAGTTCGATAAAGGGGCTTTCCCCGAGGCATCCAATGTGCCGATTCTTGATGATTTACAACGCCAGGAGATCGGAACAAAATACAAGGACGCGGGTCAGGATGAGGCGATTAAACTGGGGCTTGAACTTGCGACACCGGAAATACGCGAACAACGTCTGGCTCAGTGGAAATCTTTCGTACAGGCTAATCCGCAGGGTTATCTGTATTGCTTTCGCGGCGGTTTAAGATCACGTACCACCCAG